>JBEKSU010000009.1:0-32669 GCA_049516755.1 Verrucomicrobiota bacterium
AAGCCCCATTCGCATCCTGCACGTGGACGGCGACAGTTTTTTCGCCAGTTGCGAGATTGCCCGCCATTCCGAGCTGCAGGGCCGCCCGGTCTGGGTCGGTGGCGGAAGGCGCGGGGACGGCATCGTCATCGCCGCCAATCGCATGGCCAAGAAATTCGGCGTCAAGACCGGCATGGCGTGTTTCGAGGCGGCGCGGCTTTGTCCGCGCGGCGTGCTGTGCCAGCCGCACTACGACGATTACCGGGAGCTGTCGCGGCAGATGTTCCGCATCCTCGAGGAATATTCGCCCACGCTGGTGCCCATCTCGATTGACGAGGGTTTTCTCGATTTCACGACGATGGATCGCCACGTCTGGCGCAACACCACGCCGGGAAAATATGTGAAGGAAATCTGCCAGCGGATTCTGCGGGAGGTGAAGCTGCCGGTGTCGGCCGGCCTGGCCAACTCATCGCGGCTGGCCAAACTGGCCACGGATGCGGCCAAACCCGGTTTCATCGAGATTCCGGTCGGACAAGAAAAAGAATTTTTGCAGGACCGGTCCGTGCGCGAACTTTCCGGCATCGGCAAGAACCGTCAGCGCTCGCTCGCCGCGCTCGGCGCGACGACCTTCGGTCATGTGGCGAAACTGCCTTCGACTTTGCTCCGGCAGAAATTCGGCATCTGGGGCCAGCAGCTCTGGCTGTTTGCCAACGGCCTGTGGAACGAGCCGCTGTTGCTGGAAGTCAAAGACCGCACGACGATTTCCAGCAACACCACGCTGCCGTACGACGAGCCGGATTACGAGGCGGCGCTGACGTTCACGTTGAGCGAAGCGACGCGGCTGGTCGGCCAGTTGCGGCGCGAGCAATTACAGGCGCGCGAATTGTCGCTCACGGTGCGGTTCAACGATTTTGCCGAAGTCAGCGGCGGACATCGTTTTCACGAACCGCAGTTTCAGAATTCCATCATCAATGCGGTGTTGAAAACGATTTTCCGGCAGATGATGGGCGACCAGGCCAAGCCGGTGCGGCAGATTCGCATCGCGTTTTGGAACCTCGCGCGGCTGGACACGCAGCCGACGCTTTGGGGGCGCACCGACGCCGAACGCTGGGGCGCGCTCGACGACGCGGCGCACGTGCTCAACGGGCGGTTCGGCCCGGCGGCGGTGATGACCGGCGCGCAACTGGCGTTGCGCGAGCTGGAGGACGCGTTCAAAAATCCGAAGGCGAAATGCCCGTTCGTGCCGCAGCGCGAGATGGTGAAGAAACTCTGGGGCACGGACGCCGATCCGCTGGCGAACAAAGGTGACTGGGAAAAGCGCCTGGCCAAGGTCAGCAAGCAGTCGCAGTTCCACCGTTGAAACCAGCGGGATGACATCAAGCCGACGAGTTGGTTTGTCATGCCATATTCCTTTTGCGGTTCGGCGGCCATTTTGCAAGGATAACGCGTTGTGCGGGATGCCTGGAGGGCCATGTTCGAGCGGTGGGTTCAAATATGCCTGAGAACAATCTGGATGGAAGCGAAGGCCGCAGCCAACCGAAGGCGGGAAGAGTTGGCTGGGGCGGGGCTGGTGGTTTTTTCTCCGCGTCCCGGCTGCCATGGGGGGTGTGCCTGGTCCAATTTATCCTGCTGGTGGTGCTGGCTCTGTTGCTCTGGCATTTTGCGGGAACGTCGTTCATCCGGCCCGGAGCACCATCCAATGCCGGGTCCGAACCTTATTTCAACAACAACCCCGGCCCGTGGGGACAACTGGAATATGCGCGCATCAACCTTGAGCCGCCGGATGAATTCATTCCCACCGACGCGCATTGCTTTGGTCCGACGCGCTGGTTTTTTGAAGGGTACACGCGTGCAACCCTGGGGGAAATGTTCAGCCAGTGTGGTTTGTCGGCGTCACAGAAGGCCGCTTTGATGGACCCGGCCATCTGGAGCGACGGGACCAACGGCATTGTCGTCATGCCCGGGGATGACCTGGTCCTGGGGCTGGGGGAACCGGCCCGCGAACGGATTTATTCTGTGCTGGCACGGAGCCGGTTGAACATATTGCATTTGTGGCCGTTCAAATCCCGCCAGGGAGGTGTGGCCGAGTGGTTCCGGCAAAGCGGCTTGAGCCCCGGAACCCTGGCGTTGTTGAAGCAACTGACGTATTCGCGGAACGGGCGCCTTTGCTTTTCCGATCTGGCCGTGTTGTATCCGCGCATCCCGACCAGCGCGGAACGGGTGCGCCTCCTCAAGACGCTGGCCCGCACCTCCGCGTTGCTGATGAAATTACGGGTCACACCCGGCAGCGATGTTGCCGCAGTGGCCGATTATTGGGACGATGGCAAACACAACAAGAACATCCTGACGTTGCTCGAATCCCTGACCAATTCCCCCGGCGGGATGACGATTGACGTGACCCATTTGCTGCCCCCGTTTGCCCGCCAGCGCCTCTACACCTATCCCGTGCCGGCGCTGGACAGCGCCAAGGTGGGGTGGCCCGATTGCAACTGGACGGCCATGAATTTTTTCAACGACCCGCCGGACGACCGCTTTTACGATTCCGACGTCTGGGGCAATGAATTGGAACAAAACTACATCAAGGTGAAACAGGCGGGCTTCGGCGATTTGATTGTTTTCTACCGGCCCGATGGCTTTCCGATTCACATGGTGGTGTTCATTGCCGACGACGTCGTTTTTACGAAGAACGGCAGCAGCAGTTGGCATCCCTGGATGCTCATGAAATGGGACGACCTGATGGCGGACTACACCTTGGACTACGCGCCATCCTACATCATCTTTCATCCGAAAGACCGGAAGGAGTAGGGTTCAAGCCGGGGCGGGAACGAACCCGACCCACCGGCGCACAAGGGAGGATGGGAAAAGCGCCCGGCCAAAGTCAGCAAATAATCGCAGCTCCGCCATTGATTTTGTTGGAGCGCGGGTCTCCTGACCCGCAGCAGGTTTGCACGCGGAAGAGGGCAGGGGAATATACAAACACCGATTCGCGATCAGCAGCTTGTTAAAGAAGCAGGAGCCGAGGTAACGAGGCTCAAATTTATCCGGGTACAATTATTCGTTTAGAGCCTCTTTACGTCGGCTGCCGCGTAATATCAAGCAACCCGCTGTGATTTGGCAGGGGGTATGCTATGTTAAACCAAAGGAATCCCGCCAGGGGACTCACATGACGCAAACGGGTCCTCCTTTGAAAGGAAATGGGATGTCGCCGCCGTTGGTTGGAAATGCAGGTCCAGGTGCCCGCCGCAAAACCGCACTGATTGTGGAAGGCGGAGCGATGCGTGGAGCGTGGGCGGCCGGGGTGCTGGCTTATCTTCAGGAGAGCGGGCGGCGGCAATACGATCTCGTTTATGCGGCTTCTTCCGGCGCCTGCTCGGCGGTCTATTTCGTCGCCGACATGTGGGAACCGGGTCTGGCCATCTGGCGTGAACTGGCCTGCAACGTGGTTCGCAAAAGCAATTTCCTCCGCCGCAAACCGATCATTGATCTGGCTTACCTGGTGGATCACATCATCCGAAAGCACGTTCCCCTTTCGGTTGAAGCGCTGCAAAAGGCGCCCACACGTTTTTACATCGTGCTGACCGACTGTCACACGGGAGAACCGGTTTACTTCCACGTCTGCGACGACCGGGTCTTTGCGGCCCTCCGCGCCACGTCTTCCATGCCCCTGGCGACGCGCGGGTTTGATTATGTGGACGGCCAGCCTTACGCCGACGGCGGGGTGTCGGACCCCATTCCCATCCGTCGGGCGATACAGGATGGCGCGACGGACATCACCGTGGTGCTCACGCACAACCCCGCCTTCCGCCTCAAGCCGGTATCGCGCTGGATGGGAAAACTGGCCTACCCGGAATGGCCCATGGTGGCCCGGGTCTGGACCGCGCGGCAGAATGTGAATTACAACGCCGCCCTCGACCTGATGAAACAGCCGCCGACGGGAGTCCGGATCCAGGTGTTCCGGCCGCTCAAGCCACTGCCGGTGGGTTCCTTCACCATTGAGCCGAAGAAAATTGCCGCCGCGCTTGCCTTGGGACACGACGAGGCATTGCAACAAATGGCGACCCCGGATGCGGAACCATTGGGCGGTTCCGGCCCCGATTAATTTCACGGCTCGCAAGGACGTTCACCCACTCATAAGGAAAATTGACGTAAACCCGCGTAACCCGCGCTTATTGCATCGGTTTTACCCATCCTATTTTTTTTAAAAAACCGCTTGCATCGGGACGCGCATTTGATATTTTCTCCACTCCGTTTCGTCCCAAAGATTAAACGGACAGCATGTTTGCGAACCGATAACTGTTCCCCTCCGGGGACGGGAATGATGGCTCGCCGGCTACCAAGAGTTGCTGACTTGGATTTTTGTTTTTATGCCAGTTAAATCATTTAGACCGCTAACGCCGTCCACGCGATATATTACGATCGCGGACTTCAGTGATATTACGAAGTCGACGCCGGAAAAACGGCTGGTCATCACCCGGAAAAAAACCGGTGGCCGCAACCATTACGGTCGCGTGACCACGCGCGGCCTCGGCGGCGGGCACAAACAGAAAATCCGCCTCGTGGATTTCAAGCGCAACAAGCACGGCGTGGAGGCCAAGGTCACGGCGATTGAATATGATCCGATGCGTTCGGCGCGCCTGGCGCTGCTCGAATACAAGGATGGCGAGAAGCGTTACATCATCGCGCCGGTGGGCATCAAGGTGGGGCTGACCATTTCGAGCGGTCCGACGGCTCCGCCGGAAATTGGCAACGCGCTTCCGCTCAAATCAATTCCCGTTGGCATAGCCATTCATAACATCGAACTGACGCCAGGCCGGGGCGGCCAGATGGTGCGTTCGGCGGGCGGTGCGGCAACATTGATGTCGCGCGACGAAGGTTACGCGCAGTTGCGCCTGCCCTCGGGCGAAATTCGCAAGATCAACGAGGAGTGCTACGCGACCATCGGCCAGGTCGGCAATACGGAGCACGAAAATGTGATTCTCGGCAAGGCGGGCCGTTCGCGGCATCGCGGCATTCGCGGCATCAGCCGCGGCGTGGCGCGGAATCCGGTTGACCATCCGAACGGCGGCGGCGCCGGCAAGTCGAAGTCCGGCGGCGGCTGGCAGCAATTGATGTCGCCATGGGGCAAGATTGCCAAGGGCGGCAAGACGCGGCCCAAATACAAACATTCAAACCGGTTCATCGTTATTCGCCGCAATGGTTTGCCGATGAAGACCAAATAATTTATGGGGCGCTCGATTAAAAAAGGTCCGTTTATCGATTTTCACCTGCTGGACAAAATCCAGAAGGCGAAGAGCACGAACTCCAAGACGCCGATCAAGACATGGTCGCGGCGTTCGATGATCACGCCGGATTTTGTCGGGCTGACGTTCACTGTGCATAACGGCAAGGTTTTTAACCCGGTATTTGTGACGGAAAACATGGTCGGCCACCGGCTCGGCGAGTTTTCGCTGACGCGCACGTTCAAGAAACACGGCGCGCACACGGCCAAGGCGGAGGCAAAATAGTATGGAAGTTTTCGCAATTGCCAAAAACGTGCCGATGTCCCCGCAAAAGATGCGCGAGATGGTGCGGCAGATTCAGGGTTTGCCCGCGCTGCAGGCGCAGGCGATCCTCGCGGTGGTGCCGCGCAAGTCGGCGCGGTTCGTGGCCAAGACCCTCAGGTCGGCCATCGCCAACGCCGAAAACAACAAGAGCCTCAAGCCGGAATCGTTGCGCGTGAAGGAAGCCGTGACCGGCTCGGCGATGATCATCAAACGGTTCATGCCCAAGGCGCGCGGTTCCGCCGGGCCGATTCTCAAACGCCGCTGCCACATCAAAATCACCTTGTCAGACGAATAGTATGGGACAAAAAACAAATCCAATCGGCCTGCGTGTAGGCGTCAACAAGGACTGGCGTTCCAAGTGGTATGCCGAGAAGAAGGAATTCGGCAAGCTGATGGGTGAAGACCGCGAAATCCGCAAGCTCCTGAAGAAGAAACTGGAAGCGGCCGCCGTGCCGCGGATTTTGATCGAGCGCGCCGCGAACCGCTGCCGCATCACCATTCTCACCGCGCGTCCGGGCGTGGTCATTGGCCGCAAAGGCGCGGAAATTGACAAGCTCAAGGAGGAGATGAGCAAAATGACCGGCAAGGAAGTCTACGTGGATATCATCGAGGTCAAGACGCCGGAAATCGAGGCGCAGTTGGTTGCGGAAAACATCGCGTTGCAGCTCGAACGCCGGGTGTCGTTCCGGCGCGCGATGAAAAAAGCGCTGCAAACGGCGAAGGATTTCGGCGCCGAAGGCATCAAGATTCGTTGCGCGGGCCGCCTGGGCGGCGCGGAACTGGCGCGCGTGGAAACCTATCACTGGGGCCGCGTGCCGCTGCACACGTTGCGCGCGAACATTGATTACGGGTTTGCCGAGGCGGCGACCCTTTATGGGAAGCTCGGCGTCAAGTGCTGGATTTGCAAGGGTGAAAACAAGCCGTCGAAGGAAAAAATCGCACCACCGCCGGCGGTGCCGATTGCGCCCGCGATGACCACGCCGGCCGAACCGGCGGCGAACTGATTTTTTGAAAGGATTTTTGTTATGCCGTTGATGCCCGAAAGAGTGAAGTACCGCAAGATGCACCGCGGCAACCGTGCCGGACTGGCTTATGTCGGCAGCACGGTGGCATTTGGCGAGTATGGATTGATGTCGCTGGAGCGTTGCTGGCTCGACACGAAGCAGATCGAGGCGGCGCGCGTGGCGATTGCCCGCAACATGAAGCGGCACGGGAAAATGTGGATTCGCATCTTTCCGCAAAAGTCGTTCACGAAGAAACCGCTGGAAACGCGCATGGGCAAGGGCAAGGGCCCGCTGGAATCATGGGTGGCGGTCATCCGCCCGGCGAACGTGCTGTTCGAAGTGGACGGGGTGACGGAAATTGAGGCGCGCGAGTCATTGCGCCTGGCGGCCACGAAGCTGCCGATCCGGACCAAGTTCATCTCGCGGCATCGGGGTTCGCGCTAGACGGAATCGATTTATGAAATTTACGGAAATGAAAGACATGACGCTGGTGGAGTTGTCGGCCAAGAGCCGGGACCTGCGCCATGAAATGTTCAACCTGCGTCTGCAGCAGGCGAGCGCCCAGCTGGAGAAGCCGGCGCGCCTGCGGGTGCTGCGCCGGGACATCGCGCGGCTGGAAACGCGCATCTCCCAGCTCCGTTCGCGCGGAGCAGGGTTGCCAAACAAAGCGGCTTGATATGGCTGACACTGTGAAATCAACGGAAGCGGCGCGCGGACATCGCAAACAGCGCGTCGGCGAGGTCATCTCCAACAAGATGGCCAAGACCATCGTCGTGCGCGTCGAGCGCCGGTTCCCGCATGCGCGGTTGCGCAAGGTCATGACCGCTTACAAGAAATTGTACGCCCACGATGAAAAGAGCGAGGCGAAGGTGGGTGACCGGGTGCGGATAGAAGAAACCCGGCCGCTTTCCAAAATCAAACGCTGGCGGCTGATGGAAGTCGTCGAACGCAGCCAGGGCGTGGAACCGGTGGCGGCGGAATAGCGAGGAAATATGTTGCAAGTTCGTTCCCATTTGGATGTCGCGGATAACACCGGCGCAAAAATCGCCTGGGCGATCGGCGTGCTCGGCCGCAACCAGCGTTACGCGCGGATTGGCGACATCATCAAGGTGCATATCAAGGACGCCGCGCCGGACGGCCAGGTGAAAAAAGGCGAGGTGCATAACGCGGTGATCGTCCGCACCCGCCAGGCCATACGCCGCAACGACGGTTCGTATCTGCGCTTTGACAGCAACGCGGTGGTCATCATTGACGCGGAATTGAACCCGAAGGGGACGCGCATTTTTGGACCGGTGGCGCGCGAATTGCGGGAAAAGAAATTCATGAAGATAATTTCGCTCGCGCCGGAGGTGATTTGAGTTTATGCCAAAATCTCATGTGAAAAAAGGCGAGGAAGTGGTCGTGCTGGCCGGCAAGGAAAAGGGCAAGCGCGGCAAAATCATCGCCGTTCTGCCAAAGCAGCAGCGCGTCATCGTCGAGGGCGTGCAAATGATCAAGCGCCACATGCGCAAGAGCCAGGACCATCCGCAGGGCGCGATTGTCGAACGCGAAGGCACGGTACACCTTTCGAACGTGATGAAAGCGGGCCAATTTGACGCCCGTTCGGCAAAGCGGGGCGGAACGACCGCGCTGGCGGGGACTGAATAATTACGAATTTGGATTATAAAACATAGTTACGGCAAAATCCGTGACCCCGAGTGATGAAAGCCAGACTTTACAACAAATACGTCAACGATGTGGTGCCCGCCCTCAAGGCCAAGCACAAATACGGGAACGTGCACCAGATTCCACGCCTGGTAAAAATCGTGGTGAACATGGGCGTCAGCGCGTCGCTGGAAAAGAACGCGATTGACGATGCGGCCAAGGACCTCGCGTTGATCACGGGCCGCAAGCCGGTGATCAGCAAGTCGCGCCACAGCATTGCGAATTTCAAGCTGCGCGAAAACCAGCCCATCGGCTGCCGGGTCACGCTGCGGCGCGACGCGATGTATGAATTTTTCGACCGGCTGATTGCCGCCGCGCTGCCGCGTATTCGTGACTTTCGCGGGTTGTCGCCGCGCAAGTTTGACGGGCGTGGCAATTACACGTTTGGCATTGCGGAGCAGACGATATTTCCGGAGATCGAACTGGACAAAATCAAGCGGACGCAGGGAATGGACGTCACGATTGTGACCAGCGCGCCCAACGACGCGGAAGCGCTGGATTTGCTGAAACTGATGGGTTTTCCGCTGGCGGAGGCGAAAGAGGCGCCCAAAGAAGTGGTCAAAGATGAGGCCATGGAAGCGGCCAAGGCAGCGGCCCGGGAAGCGGCCAGAGAAATAGCCAGACAAGCGGCTAAAGAAGAAGCGGCCAAAGAAGCGGCCAAAGCAGCAGCAGCAGCAAAACAATAAACGAATTTATGGCCAAGAAAGCATGGATTGAGCGCAACAAGCGCAAAGCCGAAACGGTGAAAAAATACGCCGCGATCCGCGCGGAATTGAAGGCCAAGCGCGACTACGCCGGTCTTTCAAAGCTGCCGCGCAATGCCAGCCCAACCCGGCTGGTGAACCGTTGCTCGGCCAGCGGCCGTCGGCGCGGTTATCTGCGCAAATTCGCCGCGTCACGCATGACCTTCCGGGAGGCCGCGTTGAACGGTTTGATTCCCGGTGTTGTGAAAGCCAGCTGGTAAATTTATGACCGATCCGATTTCTGACATGTTGACCCGCATCCGCAACGCCGGCCGCGCCTTGCTGCCGACGGTGGAAATGCCGCATTCGCGGATGAAGGAAAATCTTGCGAACATCCTGAAAAAGGAAGGCTACGTCGCGGATGTGGCCGTCGAGGCGGGCATGCCCAAAAAGCTCAAGCTCAAGCTCAAGTATCAGGGCAAAAAAAATGTGATCGAAGGGTTGCGCCGCATCAGCAAGCCGGGGCTGCGCCATTATGTCGGCGCGACGGAAATCCCGCGCGTGCTCAGCGGCATGGGGGTGTCGGTGATTTCCACCCCGGAAGGCGTGATGACCGGCACGGAGGCGCGCAAGAAAAACCTGGGCGGCGAATTGATCTGTTACGTCTGGTAAAAATTTGATTTATGTCGCGAATTGGAAAACAACCGATTGCCATTCCACCCAAAGTGAAGGTGGAGGTGAAGGGGCAGAAAGTTTTGGTCGAAGGCCCGAAGGGCAAGCTCGACTGGGAATTGCCGAAACGCACCAGCCTCAAGGTGGTGGACGGTAAAATTGTCGTCAGCCGCGAGGGCGACGACGCGCAGGCCAAGGCTTTGCATGGCCTGAGCCGGGCCCTCGTCAACAACATGGTCAAGGGCGTGACCGATGGTTTCGTCAAAAAACTCGAAATTCAGGGCGTCGGCTTCAAGGCCGCCGTTCAAGGCAAGATGGTGAACCTGGCGCTCGGTTTTTCGCATCCCATCAATTATGCGATTCCTGACCAGATTAAAGTGACCGTCGAGGAGAACACCAAGCTGACCATCGAAGGTCCGGACAAAAAGGTGGTCGGGCAGGTGGCCGCCGAGATCCGCGGCTTCTATCCGCCGGAGCCTTACAAGGGCAAGGGCGTGCGTTATGCGGGCGAACACGTCGAGCGCAAGGAAGGCAAAACCGTCCAATAATAATTGATTTAAGTTCACGGCCAAATCCGTGACGCATTGAAATGAGAACGGAAAAGAAGCATCAGTTGAAGCAGCTCCGCAAATGGCGGATACGCAACAAGCTCAGTGGCACGAAGGATCGTCCGCGCATGAGCGTCTGCTTTACCAACGAAAACATCCACGTCCAGTTCATTGACGACGACGCGCGCGTGACACTCGCGGCGACATCAACGACGAGCAAGGCTGCGCCCGACCGTGACAAGCTTGCGGCCAATGTGGCCAGCGCCAGGGTCATCGGCAAGCTGGCGGCGGAAACTGCGCTCGCCAAGGGCATCAAGTCCGTCGTATTTGATCGCGGCGGCGCTCGTTATCACCGCTCCCAGGGTAAAGGCAAGGATGGCAAGCCGGTAACGGTGCTGGGCAAACTGGCGACCCTGGCCGATGCTGCGCGCAAGGCGGGTTTGAAATTCTAACCAACGGAGATAGAAAACTGTGGCAGACATCATCAAAACCAAGGCCGAAGAACGCGCACCCCGTGGCGGACGCGGGCGTCGCAACAAACCCATCGGCGAAGCGCCGGAACTTGTATTGGAGGGACAGGAGTCTCAGGAACTGACCGAGAAGGTCGTGTTCATCAACCGATCTTCCAAGGTCGTCAAAGGCGGCCGCCGTTTCAATTTCAGCGCGCTGATTGTCGTCGGCGACAAGCGGGGACGTGTCGGGGTGGGGCTGGGCAAGGCCAGCGAGGTGGCGGACGCGATCCGGCGCGGAGGCGAACTGGCCCGCACGCAAATGGTTTCGGTGTCGCTCAAAGACGCGACGATTCCGCATGAAGTTTTCTGCTCGTACGGCGGCGCAAATATCCTGTTGCGCCCGGCTTCACCCGGTACCGGCATTATCGCGGGCCGGACGGTCCGCGCGGTTTTGGAAGCCGCCGGGGTGAAGGACATTTTAAGCAAATCGCTCGGTTCGAACAACGCGGCGAACGTCGTCAAGGCGACACTCAAGGGCTTGTTGAGCCTGCGGCTGCGCGAGGACATTTACAAGGGCCGCGGTTTTGTAATTAAAAAAGTGGAGCCGGCCAAGGTGGCTGAAGCGGCTCCGACAACGGCTTGATTTTTATGCGACTGCACAATCTAAAACCTCGTCCGGGTGCAAAACATCGCACCAAGCGCCTTGGCCAGGGTGAATCCAGCGGCCACGGCAAAACCAGCGGTCGTGGTGGCAAAGGCCAGACGGCGCGCTCGGGCAGCTCGATCCGCATCGGTTTTGAAGGCGGCCAGATGCCGCTCATCCGCCGCATTCCCAAGCGCGGTTTCAACAACGTGCGGTTCGGAACACGCTATCTCAGCGTGAACGTCAGCGATTTGAACCAGTTTGACAACGGCGCGCGCGTGGATGAAACGGCGTTGCGCGCGTTGGGTCTGGCCAATGGCCGCGGGGACGGCGTCAAAATTCTGGGTGACGGCGAGTTGACCAAGAAACTCACGGTCAGCGCGCACGCGTTCAGCGCGTCCGCCCGCACCAAAATCGAGGCCAAAGGCGGTGCCTGCGAAGTGGTGGGGCTCAAGCCCGCCGCACCGGCGAAGCCCGCTGCACCGGCCAAGGCTTGAACGAGCTTTTATAACATGTTTCGTTTCATCATCAACACCATCACAATTCCGGGGTTACAATCCCGGATTTTGTTCACCCTCGGCTTGCTGGCGATCTGTCGTTTGATGGCTTGGATCAGCTTTTAACGCATGTTTCGCTCCATCGTCAACACGTTCGCCAACTGCTTCAAGATACCGGAGCTGAAGTCCCGGATTTTGTTCACGCTCGGCTTGCTGGCGATCTGTCGTCTCATGGCGTGGATTCGCATTCCGAATCTGAACGGCGCGGCGCTGTCTGATTTCTTCCAACACACCTCTCAAAGTGGCGGCGGGTTGCTCGGCATGTACAACACCTTTGCGGGTGGCGCGATGGAACATTGCGCCATCGGGTCGCTCGGCATCATGCCTTACATCAGCGCGACGATCATTCTTCAATTGCTCACGGCGGTCTGGCCCACGTTGAGCAAACTGGCGCGCGAGGAGAACGGCCGGACGAAAATCATCCAATACGGCCGCTATTTGACCGTGCTGTTGTGTTTCGGGCAGGGACTGTTTTTCGCCGTCGGTTGGGAACATCCTCAAAACATCTTTCACGGGTTTCAAGGGAGTCTCGTGCTGGATACCGACCACATCTGGTGGTATCGCATTCAGACCGTGCTCATCATGACGACGGGCACCATGTTGCTGATGTGGCTGGGCGAGCAGATCTCCGACCGCGGCATCGGCAACGGTGTGTCGCTGGTCATCACCATCGGCATTGTGGCCCGGCTGCCGCGCGCACTGGTGGCGGTAAGGGACATGTTTTGGCCCAGCGGCGGTGTTCAATCCAACTACCATCTGGCAGGCACGGGGGTGATGCTGATGATCTTGCTGGTGCTGGTCATTGGCGGAGTCATTGCCATCACCCAGGCCCAGCGGAAGGTCCCGGTGCAATACGCGCAGCGCGCGGTCGGACGCAAGATGTATTCCGGCGGCACATCGTTCATGCCCTTGCGCGTGAATTACTCCGGGGTCATGCCGATTATTTTCGCCCAATCCATCCTGATGTTCCCGCAAACCATTTTTCTGCATTTGGGCAATATGATCGGCGTGCCATTCCTCAAGAATTTTTTCATCGGCATCGCGCAAAACCTCAATTCGGGCTCCTTCCTTTATTTGGCGCTTTATTCGGTGATGATTCTGTTCTTCGCTTATTTTTGGGTGGCCACGCAGTTCAATGAATTGCAAATCGCCGATGATTTGAAAAAGAACGGCGGTTACATCCCGGGTGTGCGTCCGGGGCAGGGCACCAGCGACTATCTACACAAGTCCATGAGCCGCATCACGCTGGCGGGCGCGATCTTCCTGATGGTCATCGCCACGATCCCAATCATCATGTCGCGCCAGATGAGCATTCCGTATGACGTGGCGCAATTTTTCGGCGGCACAAGCATTTTGATCACCGTCGGCGTTTTGCTGGACACCATGCGCCAGGTCGAATCGCATTTGTTGATGCGGCATTATGACGGGTTTTTGAAGAAGGGCAAATTGCGCGGGCGGTTTTGACCGCACGGCCGCCAAGGCAACATGATCATCCTGAAAAGCGAGCGCGATCTGGAACTGATGCGTCCGGCGTGCGCGGTGGCGGGCAAGGTGCTGGCGGAAATTTGTGCGTTCATCAAGCCGGGATTGACAACGCGGCAGGTGGACGAGTTCGCCGCGGCACGCATCAAATCGCACGGCGGAAAAAGCGCGTTTTTGGGCTATCGCAAATATCCGTGCCATACGTGCATCTCGGTGAACGAGGAAGTCGTTCACGGATTGGCCGGCAACCGCGAGTTGCGCTTTGGCGACATTGTGAGCCTGGACGTGGGCGTGATTTACAAGGGCTTTGTGGGTGACACGGCGCGGACGGTGGCGGTGGGCGGTTGCGGTGTGCTGGCGCAACGGTTGATGGACGTGACGGAGCGCGCGCTGCACGAAGGCATTGCGGCGGCCGTGCCGGGAAACCGAGTGACGGACATTTCGCGCGCGGTCCAGAATTACGTCGAAGGCAACGGTTTCAGTGTCGTTCGGGAATTTGTCGGGCACGGGGTTGGCCGTTCGATGCACGAAGAGCCGCAGGTGCCGAATTTTGTCGATCCGAAGAGCAACCAGAAGCTCCGGCCGGGCATGACGCTGGCCATTGAGCCGATGGTCAATGCGGGCCGGCCCGCTGTAAAAATTTTGAAAGACGGCTGGACAGTCGTCACCCAAGATGGTTCACTATCGGCTCATTTTGAGCATACGGTGCTGATTACCGAAAGTGAACCGGAGATTTTGACATGGCCGGAAAAGATGCCTTCATCGTTGAAGGTGTCGTGATTGAAGCCAGGCCGAACCGCACATTTTGTGTGGAATTGGCGAACGGACACCGGCTGCTGGCGTTTGTGGCGGGCCGGGCGAAACAGCGCTTTGCCGGCCTGGCGCCAGGGGACAAAGTGAAATTGCAATTGACGCCCTACGATTTGTCCGTGGGGCGGATTTTGGTGGAAACGGTTGAACAGGATAAATGAGTGATTGGTTAAACGCTTACCGGTGCGTGCGATTTGACCAATCACTTGTTTAACCAGTTGCAGATTTAACGAATTACGAAAGAACATGAAAGTTCGCGCGTCAGTTAAAAAATTGTGTGAGCACTGCAAGATTGTGCGCCGCCGCGGCGTCATTCGCGTGATTTGCACCAACAAACGGCACAAACAGCGGCAAGGTTGATTTATGGCACGTATCATTGGTGTGGAAGTTCCGCCGAACAAGCGCATTGAAATCGCGCTGCGCTACATCTACGGCATCGGCCCGTCCAACTCGAAGGAGATTCTGGAACGCGCCAACATCAGCCCGGACATTCGCGCGAAGGATTTGACCGAGCAGCAGCTTTCCCAGATCGTCCATGCGATCCAGGAGGGCAAATATGTCATTGAAGGCGATTTGCGCCGCGAAATCGGCATCAACCTCAAGCGGCTGCAGGGCATCAAATGCTATCGCGGCATCCGGCACATGCGCGGATTGCCCGTGCGCGGCCAGCGCACGCAGACCAACGCCCGCACCCGCAAAGGCCCGCGCAAGACGGTCGGTGTGCAGCGCAACCCGAACGCCAAGACCGGCATCCACTAAGAATTTGTATGGCTGAAGAAAAAAAGAAACCCGCTCCCAAAAAGAAGGAAACCAAGCCGGAAGCCGCCGCTGAGGCATCGGTTGAAAAGGCCGCGTCCAAACCGGTTGAAAAGGCCGCGTCCAAACCGGCTGAAAAAGCCGCGTCCAAACCGGCTGAAAAAGCCGCGCCCAAATCGGCGGAGAAGGCCGTGGCCAAGCCGGACGAAAAGGCCGCGTCCCAGCCGGCTGAGGAAAAATCCTCGAAAAAGGGCGCCCCCGCGGGGGAAGCGCCCGTTGCCGATGTGCCGAAGCCCGCGGATGCGGCGGCCATCCCGGCGGCGCCGACGGCGGCTGAACTTTTGGGTGAGGATGCCGCGGCGAAAAAGGTCATCAAGGCCAAGCACGCCAAAAACATCAGCACCGGCATCGCCAATATTCTGGCCACGTTCAACAATACCCAGGTCAGCATCACGGATGTGCATGGAAATCTGATCGGCTGGTCCACGGCCGGGCGGGTCGGGTTCAAAGGCTCGCGCAAGAGCACCGCTTACGCTGCCCAGCAGGTTGCCCAGGATGCCGCGCGCCAGGCGATGGCGCATGGCATGAAGGAAGTTGAAGTGCGCGTCAAGGGCCCCGGTTCCGGCCGCGAATCCGCCATCCGGGCGTTGCAGGCCATCGGACTGGAAATCAGCGCCATAAAAGATGTCACTCCGGTTCCCCATAATGGCTGTCGTCCCCGGAAAAAGCGTCGCGTGTAAAATCGTAAATCGATAATCGTAAATCAAAAATTTTCTATGGCTCGTTATACAGGTCCTCGTGTTCGTATCAGCCGCCGGTTCGGATTGCCGATTTTCGGCCCGTCGAAATATCTTGAGCGCCGCAATTATGGCCCCGGCGTGCATGGTCCCAAGTCGCGCCGCAAGCACACCGATTACGGCCTCGGTTTGATCGAAAAGCAGAAGTTCCGTTATTACTACGGGCTCCTCGAACGCCAGTTTCGCGGCGTTTATGAAAAGGCGCTCAAGCGCCGTGGTGTCACCGGGGAACAGATGCTGCAGATTCTGGAGACGCGCCTCGACAATGTTGTTTATCACCTCGGTTTTGCCAACACCCGCGCCGCCGCCCGCCAGATGGTCTCGCACGGCCATGTGACGGTGAATGGACGCAAGGTGAACGTGCCGTCGTTCTGCCTGAAGGTGAATGATGCCGTCGTCGTGAAAAATTCCAACGTCTCGCGCCAGCTCGCCACCAAGAACCTGGAAGTCGCCACGAGCCGCGCGGTGCCGGACTGGTTGTCGTTGAACAAGGAAGAGTTCAAGGGCGCGGTCATGCGCATCCCGACGCGCGACGAGATCCAGCCGATTGCCAACGAGCAGGCGGTGGTCGAATTTTATTCCCGTTAGGTAAAAACCAAAAACACATAACAATTATACGGACCTCGGTTGCTGCCGGGAATAACTGCGGCCGGGTCAGATTAAAATTGTTGAAAGGAAAACTATGCCAGTACGTCTAGGACGTTTCGAAATGCCCAAGCGGTTGCAGAAGGATGACGCCAGCGCCACCGCCACCTACGCAAAATTTATCGCCGATCCGTTTGAAACCGGTTACGGCCACACCATCGGCAACTCGCTGCGCCGTGTGTTGTTGTCCTCCCTCGAGGGCGCGGCCATCACCTCGTTGAAGGTGGATGGCGCGATGCACGAGTTCGCCACGATTGAAGGCGTGGTGGAGGATGTGACCGACATCGTGTTGAATTTGAAGAAAATCAAGTTCAAGGCCCATACGCGCGACGAGCAGGTGTTGCTGCTTTCCGTAAACAAGGAAGGCCCCGTGACCGCCGCCGACATCCAGATCAATCAGAACGTCGAGCTGGTCAACCCCGACCAGCTCATCTGCACGCTGGACAAGAAGAAAAAGCTGGAGATGGAACTGACCGTGAAAATCGGCCGCGGCTTCTGTCCGGGGGATGAAAACAAAAAACCCGGCCAGGCCATCGGCGTGGTGGCGATTGACTCGCTGTTTTCACCGGTCACCCGCGTGCGTTACGCCATTGAGGCCGCCCGCGTCGGCAACCGCACGGATTACGACCGGCTGATCCTGGAGGTCTGGACGGATGGGCGGCTGTCGCCCGACGACGCGCTCACGCAGGCTTCGGCCATTTTGCAGCATCACCTCGACGTGTTCGTTGGTTACGACAAGAATGCGATCGAATTCGAGGAAGCCGCCGACAAGCAGGACGAGGAGAAGTCGAAGATGAAGAAGCTCCTCAACATGAGTGTCAACGAAATCGAGCTGAGCGTCCGGGCGGCGAACTGCCTGAACAACGCGAATATCACCAGCGTCGGCCAGTTGGCGATGAAGACCGAGCAGGAGATGCTCAAGTATCGCAACTTCGGTAAGAAGTCGCTGAACGAAATCAAAGACAAATTGACGGCCTTGGGCCTGTCCCTCGGCATGAACTTCGAGCCGGGATTGCTCGAAGCGCCGAAGGAAGAACCGAAGACGGAATAAGGACGAGCTATGCGACATTTGAAGCGAACGGCCAAATTGGGCCGAACATCCACGCATCGCAACGCGATGCTGGCCAACCTGGTTTGCAGCCTTATCAAACACAAGCGCGTGACCACGACCCTCGCGAAGGCGAAGGCCGCGCGTTCCGTTGCGGAAAAAATCGTCACCCTGGGCAAGCATGGCACGATGCAATCGCGCCGGCTGGTTGCCGCACGTTTGCACACGCACGGTCCCACGGTGCAACTCACCAAGGACGAACGCCAGAAATGGCGGCAAAATGATGACGTGCTGCGGATTCTTTTTGAAGACATCGCGCCCGCGTTCAAGGAACGCAATGGCGGCTACACCCGCATCGTCAAAATGAACCAGCGGCAGGGCGATGCCGCGCAGCGCGCAATTCTGGAGTGGGTGGATTACACGGCGCCGGCGCCTGCTGCCGAGGAAGCTGCGCCCGGCACCGAGGCCAAAACGCCGGAACCGGCCAAGGAATCAACCGCCAAGAAGGCCGAAGCGAAGGCTTGACGCTGATAGGTTCCTGATAACATTTCCAAGCCCGCTCACCTGAGCGGGCTTTTGTTTGGCGGAAACATCGAACATTCAACACCCAACATCGAACATCGAATCATGTTGCCTCGCGGAGCGAGGCTGGGAAAGTTAAACGATAGAAAACTTCGACGTTCGGCGTTCGATGTTGAATGTTCGATGTTCCCAATTACCTCAGCCAAAGGAACAGCATTCCTGCCACCACCAGCAGCGCCACCACCCACCAGAACCAGCCGATGCCGCGCGGCTTGACCGGTTCCGGCCCGAATTCCCGCTTCACAAATTCATCATGGTCGAATTCCTCATCCGGCAATCCGAGATGGCTGGCATAGGCGGTTTCCGACCAGCCGGTTTGCCCGTCCGAACCGCAT
This sequence comes from Verrucomicrobiota bacterium, assembly GCA_049516755.1. Lineage (GTDB taxonomy): Bacteria > Verrucomicrobiota > Verrucomicrobiia > Limisphaerales > UBA11358 > UBA11358. The sequence continues at coordinate 18,241 of JBEKSU010000009.1, forward strand.
TCGGGACAGGCTTTGGCGCCGCGCGGGACTTCCGCACCGCAGTTCGGACAAACGTCAGGTGGCATTTTCCAAAGGCTAAGGGCCAAAGGCTGAAGGCTGAAGTTATCAAATTGAATGCTGGTCTTTCAGCATTTAGCCTTCAGTCTTCAGCCTTCGTTTTCATCCTCCCACACCGGCGTATTCCTCGTCCGTGAGCAGATCGAGGCACATGAGGATGTAGTCGTGTTTGATGGCCTGCATGTCCTTGACGTAATCTTCCAGGCGCAAAAGATGGCTGAATCCGAGCAGGGCGAACATTTTCATGGCCGCATCCTGTTTGCCGATGAATTCGGCCTCGACCTTATCCAGGCCGACGTGCCGGGCGGTCTCGATGATTTCTCCGATGAGCGCCCGCGCCAGACCGCGTCCGCGAAAGTCCGGATGCACCAGCACGCTCACGCGCCCGACGTGCCGCTTCCAGCCGCCGAGCTGCTGGTGCAGCGTGGCGACGCCGGCGATTTTGCCTTTCACCAGTCCGACCAGCGGCAGGTTGCGCCCGTAATCAATGTTCCGGCACCAGTTGCGGATGGTTTCAATGTCCGTAACGCGATGTTTGATGAACATCCGCTCGTGTTCGGTGATGCCGAGAAACAGGGCGTGGAATTCCTTTTCATCTTCGCGGCGCAGCGGGCGCAGGGTCGCCTTCGTGCCGTCCTTGAGCGCGGCGGTTTTGGGGAACTTCTGAAGTTCGAGTTCAATGTTGGATGACATGTTTCCTTTCCCGTTTGGTGAAAATCTGCCTCATGCTCCTGAAAACGCAAGACTCAATCCGGTTGCGGCGATTCGCCGGCAACGCCGTTGGCATGGTTTCTCAACCGTTCGTCGATGCGCGCCGGATCAAGACTCCACCGGGCCGCCAGCAACGGGATTTTGGCAATGTTGGTTGCCGTCCATTCCGCCGCCGCCCAGGAAGCCGCGCCCGGCTGTTCTCCGTAGCCGAAGCACTTCATGCTTAATTCCGTCTCGGCGGCGGTTTTGCGGCCTTGATTCCACACCGTTTCACCCGCCCACGCATACGCGCGCAACACCACGCCGTTCTCCATGCGCGCCCAGGCGTGATGATGCAAAACCCGCTCCGCCTGGAAGAACTGCACGTGACCGAGTTTGCGGCTGAGTTCCGTCAGAAAATGAAAACAATCATCCACGTCGCAGCCCGGATTCGGCAGGCCGGACCCGGTGACAATGATCCAGCCATTCACCGGCGGACCGATGAAAAAACCGTGACCGCCCGCCATTCCTTCCGCCCAGGGGCAGGGGACAAAATGGTCCAGGCCCAGCGCGGCTTGAACGGCCTTGGGATGGGGGGAACGAATCGCCAGCCAGCAGGTGGGACGCGACCCAAACGCCGATTGGAACAAAGGAAATTTTTCCATCTGGCGGATTTTGATCTCCGCCACGCGCGCCCGCCGGTGCAATGTAATCATCCAGACGAGCATCATCGTGCCCAGGCCAAACACAAACCCAAGCATGGCCAGGAGTGCCGGCGGAATGGCGCTCAACTGATTCACCCTTCGACTTTACGCCCGCCCGGCGCGCGGATTCAAACAAATTTTGCTTGGTAGGGCGCGGTCTCCGCACCACGCCGCGGGTCGCTCGGGAGCCAGCCCTACCTTTCCCGGCAGCTGGCCGCCAGCCAATCGAGATACTTTTTGTTCCCCGCGCTCAACGGCAGGACAATAAACTCCGGCGTGTCGTAGGGATGTTTGGCCAGAACCAGTCTCTCCAGCGCGGCCAGTTTCGACTTCTGCGTTTTCAAAATCAGCAGCACCTCGTTGCCGGATTCAATTTTTCCCCGCCACCAGTAATGCGACTCGATTCTGGGGACGAGATTCGCGCAGGCAATCTGCCGTGCCGACAACGCCGCCTGCGCGAGCGCGCGGGCAACTTTCAAATCAGGCGCGGTGACCAAAACGACGGCGAATTTTGCGGTAGATTTCATTTAACATTTAGTGTGGGAATTCGATAAAACGTTGAGCGAGAATTCTCTTTTGCGTAGCCCTTATGGCATCAGTAATTTCAGTTTGTTCTTCGACATTTAATGAATCAAAAAGATAAGAGTTTCCAAAAGGTTTCCAATGTTCCTGTTGAGCTGTTTCTAATAAATGTTCGGCAAGCAAACCTGACCCTGTATATTTCGGTTTAAGATTCGATTTCAAAACTGGCATCCATGTTGATGGAGAATTAGAAAAAAGCGAAGTTCCGTTATCTTCAACTGTCACCAAGCAGGCAAATAATGCATCATCAATGTTTCCCAAATTCCTTCGGTTTAAAAATTGGGCAAAAAATTGAAATTGATCCGGGTGAACCCTTCGCTTGCACAACTGGTTCAGCATCATTTTGAGAACTATCTCACGCTTCTGAACCTCAAGTAGTTCTTGGTTGATATGAAAAAATAAAAATTGCGTTTTCTCTTCTTCGGACAGTGGAAGATTGCTTAAAAAATCCTCACCTTCCTTATTGATAGCAGAAATCTTATTCAAATCTCGGTTTGCTAAGTTGACGGCTTGCACTTGGCGGTCGGCGATGGACAGCAATTTTTCATAAGAATCATTTGCTGCTTGGTGAGATATTTGTCCAAAGACAACGGTAGCACATACGATGGCTAACGATGGGATTGCTAATTGTGAATATCGCATAACAATAATTGTTCGTTGTTCAATATTTCAATGGTTTTTAATTTGCCAAATCCGGTTTATTTCACGCCGAATTTCTGTTTAAGTCAAGGCATGGACGCCGCATTGCCGCCGCTCACCGCCGGGACGCTTTACCTCGTCGCCACGCCCATCGGCAACCTCGAGGACATCACGCTGCGCGCGCTGCGCGTGTTGCGCGAGTGCGATGTCGTCGCCGCCGAGGACACGCGCCATTCCGGGCAATTGCTGAAACATTTCGGAATCTCCAAACCGCTGCTCAGTTATTTCCAGTTCAATGAAGCCAGGCGCAGCGAGGAAATCATCGAGCGCCTCCGCCGCGGCGAGAAAGTCGCGCTGGTCACGGATGCCGGCAGTCCCGGCATCAGCGATCCCGGCGAGCGCGTGGTCAAGGCTGCCATCGCCGCCGGATTTCGCGTCGAGTCGGTGCCGGGACCCAGCGCATTGGTTGCGGCGCTCACCGCCAGCGGTTTGCCGGCGGACGAGTTTCATTTCATTGGTTTCCTGCCGCACAAATCCGGACAGCGGCGGAACAAGCTGGAATTGCTCAAGAGTTTTGATGGCACGCTGGTGCTTTACGAATCACCGTATCGGGTCGAAAAGCTGCTTGCTGAACTCGGTGAGGTTTTCCCCGACCGGCAGGTGGTGCTGGCGCGCGAGTTGACCAAGAAATTCGAGGAATATCTGCGCGGCAAACCGGCCGAACTGCTGGCACTGGCGAAGCAACGGAGTTTGAAGGGCGAGTTTGTGGTGCTGGTTAAGGCCAGTGGGTAAGGCACGCTCTTCCACCCTCCGCAGTGAAGTGCTACGGAGGACGGGCCGAGCGCCGATGGTAATTCATACGGCGGTTTCGGAGAAACCACCCTGCCATGCAATGGAAATGGATTTGAATTCGATTCCTTGGCCAACCACAATGCGCCGCAATGAAACCGGCATCATTCCTGAACTGCGCATTCATTCAACTCGGACTCCGAAGTTGCCAGCGGCGGCGAGGCGAACAAGGCCAGATCGGAGTGCGCCCGTCCTCGGGTGCAGAAATTGCCTTTTTTCAAGCAGCGAAAGATTTTCCAACCGTCCGCCTATCCCACTTTGCTGCGGCCGGGGCGGCCGCACTCCGCCAATGCAGAAATTCAACTTTGGTGTTTGGGTTCAAATGATTGCCCCGCTCGCGAACCTTTCCAAATGATGCGTCCAGGACACGGCAAAGACCAGTTGCAGGAGAAACCTGCCGCCGCCGCGCGTTTTTCCGGGCGTTGGTCGCTGATTCACGATTTGAGCTTTGGCCTTGCCGTCGTGCTGATTGTGGGCGGCGCGCTCGCGGTTTACGCGTTCGGCAATTCAACTTCGCCACAGACAGTTTGGCGTTTCCTTGGCCCGGCCCTGGCGGGAATGATTGCCGCCGGCATTCTGAAATTCGTTTTTACCGGGCGCGCGTTGACTCCCGGCGAAGCGGTCGGGGACTTTCTGTTCCCCGGCCTGCTCGCTGCTTCGGCCAGTCATGTGCTGCTCTGGCAGGCGCCGCAAAATATTTCCGGACTGGTCCAACTCAGCCCCGTCAGCGCGATGGTTTTTTACCTGCTCTATCACGTCGCCAATACCTATGCTCTGGTGAGTTCAAGGAAACACCTGGATGCCATCACGGGCGCAGCGATCACGATCATTCCTTTTGCGGTCGGATTGCCGCTCGCCCTGCCATCGGACCCGCTGGCAGGTTCACTGGGCAACGCCGTCACGGCTGGTTTGCTGTCCGGTTCTACGGCCTGGTGCATGGGAATTGGCCGGGGACTGTTGCTGTTCTTGTTCAACGTGATTCTGACCCAGGCCTTCGCCCTGACCGCGTCCCGCCGCCCGCTGGCCAGTGTGAAGGCGCAGCTCGGCCTGTTACTGGCCGCCGCTGCGTCCATCGTTGCTCCGGGTGTGGCGGATCTGGGTTCGGGACATTTCGCCGCCGGGCTGCCCGGCGCATTGAGGCCGGGTGCCGCCATTCTGGCCACGTTGCTCTCGCAAGGCGCGTTGTGGGCGGAGGTTTTTCTGGTGACCGGAATGATCCTGGACGGCATGCGCGGAACGGCGCCAACGGGTGCCACGATGAAAGCGCACGCCATCAGCGGGATGAAAAAGGGCATGGTCTTCAGCGGCGTCCTGATGGCTCTCCTGCAACTGCTCCATATTGTCGCCGGGACGACGGTTGTGCAAAATCTTTACCGGAATTTCCCGGCGTTGCTGTTGGCCATTGCGGGGGCGGTGGCTTTTCCGTTGGGCAAGGCCATCATCGAAAGTTTCGACGGCAGCCAGTCGTTTTTCCGTCGCGCTTTGAACGCCTGCTGTCAGCCGGCGCTGATGGCACGGGGTGTGGTGATTGGCATTGCCTGCGCCGTCGCGTTGGCTGTGAATCTGCCGGCGCTGCCGGTTTCACAGCGCATATTGTTCGGTCTGGCGGCGGGCGCGCTGGCCTATGCCGGCGTCAGTGTGCTGCGCGATCTGATTTACGGCGCGCGAAACTGCGGCGGGCTGAAATCGTGGCGCGTGTATCTGGTGGAAGGCGGGCTGGGGGCGTTTGTGGGCGCCGCGTTCGCGTTCTATTTCGACCAGACGCAAATTCCCGTCGTGCTGGACAAAATCAATTTATACAACACCTTCGGGCTGAAACCGGCGGCCGATGAGTTTTATCCGTTGGTCAGCAAATGGGGGCATATCCAGCTGGGCACCTATGCTGGCGGCGCAAAACTGCTCTTCAACGAGGCGTTGAAAGGCGTGATTGGCTGGGGTGTGGCGGCGTGGCTGTTCGCCATCAACCGCTCGTGTCTCACCGCGCTGTTTCAACGCGACACCGCGCCGATCCGGCGGATGTTTTCCCGCCCGGGCGTCGCCGAATTGACCGAAGGCACGATCCAGGTCCTGCGCTGGGGATTGTGGATGGCCCCGATCATTTTCACCTTCCTCAAACAAATGTCCGTGCCGACGTGGTATAATCAGGACGGCGCGGTTCATACCGTGTTCTGCATTTTCAAGGGCGCCACGTCGGACCCCGCGAGCTTCCAGGCGTGGAGCCTGAAGGTGTTCATGTGGGTGCTCGCCTACGATTTCTTCCGCATTTTGATCTGGATTGATCACATGGGCCTGCGCGTCGCCACGCTCGTCAACCTGAGCTTCATCGGCATGGACCGGCTCGACGAACGCTTTGCTCGCTTCATTGGTCCGTCCGCCGCCACGGCCCGGTTCATTCCCGAAGGGGTCAAGCGCTTCACCACCTGGGCGCCGCTGCTGATCCCGTTTTTTATTCCGCGCGGAAAGGATTGGGACTGGGCATGGTCGCAATCCGAAGCCATCCAGCAGGCAGCCGGCGGCGGCCTGACCGGAGCGCTGGCAAATCTTTCGGCACAGCAAACGGCTCTGGCGGGAGTTGTGGCGGTGCTGGGCCTTGGCTTTGTTTCCTTCGGTGTCCGCGCCTGGCGTTCACGCTCCACGAATGGCCGGCAAACCAGTCTCCGGCTGGACAACCACGCGTATGCTGTTGAATGGAAATCCAGTGGTGAAATCACCAGCACGCTGGCGAAAAATGGCTACGACCTCACCCGCCGCGCTTATGACCGGCTGGAACCCGCCGGTCGCACGTTGTTTGTGGCCGATGTTACACCGGCCAGCCAGCCAAAGTCATGGCCGGTCGTCGGCAATTTCCCATCGGAAATCGCGCCGTTCGCCATGATCGAACAGAATGAGTCAGCTCTCGTTCTGACGCAGACGGCCAACGAAATTCAGACGGTCGTGCGCATCACGCTGCCGTCCGATTCCGCCGCCGTGGAGCTTTGGGAAGTCACCGTGACAAATCTGGGTTCGCGTCCGCGCGATCTCAAAGTCGTGCCGTATCTGGAGTGGGTGCTGAATACGCCACAGGCCGATCGCAACCACACCCAATATAACCGTCTGTTCCACGAGTTGAATTACGACGCCAGCCTGAATGCGTTGATTGCGGTGCATCACGGCAACAAGCAAATCGGTTTCCTGGCGGCGGAAACGCCGCCGGAAGGATTTTTGCCGGCGCGCGTGGATTTCATCGGCCGCGCGGGCATTATCTGGAAGCCTCGTGTCTTGGAGACGTTCGCGTTTCAGAAGCCGTGCAATACGGAGCCGTGTCCGAGCTTTGATGCCATCGGCAGTTTGTTGCTGAACATTTCGCTGGCACCCGGCGGAACCGGCAAACTGCGATTGTTGATGGGCTGCGCTGACAACCGGCAGCAGGCGGGGGATTTAATCTCCCGGCATTTGAAAATTCAGACCGATCCCCTTGCGTTGGCCAAAAAATCGCCGGTACGCCAGCCCCTGATCGGCCACGGCGAAATTCCGTCTGGCACGCCGCAGCCGTATTTTGAATTCGCTGATGGCGGCAACACGCTCCGCGTTCGCACTCCATTCACGCCGCGTCCCTTCGACCATACAATGGCAAACGCGCTTGGCCACGTCCTGTGCGTGACCAATCGCGGATTGCATTCCTCTGCCAACTGGAACGCCCAGCAAAACCGGCTCACAACGGACTGGGCCGACACCGTGGCCAGCGAACTGCCATCGGAGATCTTTTACCTCTACGACGTCGGCGAGCAACGCTGGCTTTCGCCGACCTGGCAGCCGTTGCGCGACGTGGAAGCGACATACGAAACGGATTTTGGGGTGGACGGCACGGCGACTTTCCGGATGAAGCGCGGCGAACTGTCCACGGAATTGACGGTGTTTGTCCCGCCGGATGAGCCGGCGGGATTTTATCTTCTCACCATTCGCAATGACGGCGATGCGCCGAAGAAAATCCGGTTTGCGCCGTATTTCCGCATTGCGCTGGCCGATCATCCGGAAAACTCCGGGCCGCTGCAAATTGAGCCAGACAAAGCGAACGCCGCCATCTATTTCACCAATCCCCGTAACGAATTTCGCTCCGGCCCGGCATTCGCGGCAATTTCCGAAGTGCCGGAAATGATCGAAACGAAGCGCAGTCGGTTTATTGGTCAGGGCCGCTCCGTGGCGCATCCGGAGATGGTGAAGCAGGGCAGGGCAGTGGACGAAGAGGCCGGAGACAAGGCGGCCATAGCCAGTTTTCTAGTTACGCTGGAAATTCCCGCCGGAGCGTTGCGAACGGTCTCGGTCATTCTCGGCCAAAGTGACACCCGCGAACAGGCGGCGGCAGTGGTTGGTCGCTGCCGGACGGTGGAGGCCACGCAGGCAAAACTGGCTGCCACCCGTGCCTGGTGGCTTGGTCGGATGCGAACTCTGCGGGTTGAAACCAGCGACGCCGCATTCGACCGTCATCTGAACTGGCTGAAATACCAGGCCGTGGTGGAACGTCTCTGGGCGCGCAAAGGTTTTTATCAGTCGAGCGGCGCGTTTGGTTTTCGCGACCAGTTGCAGGACGCGGTCAATTTGATCTGGGTGGACCCGGCGCTGGCGCGGCGGCAGATCTTGCTGCACGGCCGGCAGCAATTCGTCGAGGGCGACGTGTTGCATTGGTTTTTTCTCCAGCCGGATGGCGGCACGGGTCTGGGCGCGCGCACGCACGCTTCCGACAACCTGCTCTGGCTCGGCTGGGCCGCCGCCGAATACGTGCGCCTGACGGGTGACGAAACCATTCTCGACGAGAAGCTTCCATATCTTGAAGCGGAAATGCCGCTGCCGCCGTTGCCCGAAGGCCGGCACGGGATGGGGCTGTTCGCGCATGTCTCGCCGCACGAGGAGACGCTCTGCGATCACGTTTTGCGCGCCGTTGATCTGGTTCTGGAAAAACGTCTTGGCGCACATGGCCTTCCGCTCATCGGCACGGGCGATTGGAACGATGGCTTGGACGCCATCGGCAGCGAAGGCCGCGGCGAAAGCGTCTGGCTCGGTTTCTTCCTCCATTACACCCTGGAAAATCTCCTCGGCTTGATAGAAAGGTGCAAAGGTCCCGCGCGTCGGCAATTTTATTGCGAGCGGTTGAACCGGTTGAAAGCTGCCATCGAAAGCACCTGGCGTGGCGACCGCTATTTGCGCGCAATTCACGACGACGGCACGGAAATCGGGGTGAAGGACAGCGGCATCTGGGAAATTGACGTGCTGACCGCCGCGTGGGCGGTGATGTCCGGCATCAATCGCGAGCGCGGCCGCATCATGTTCGACACCGCCTTGCGCGTGCTCGAACGCGACGCCGTAATCCTGCTGGGCTGGCCGGCGTTGCGCGAGGATTCCAAGCCGTACCTGGGCCGGAGCAGTCATTATCCGGAAGGAGTGCGGGAAAACGGCATGTATTGCCACGGGGTCCAGTGGTTGATCGGCGCCGCGCATCTGCTCGCCGGGCAGTTCGCGGCGGATGGCGATCCTGCGAAGGCGCAACTTTACCGCGACACGACAATCCGGTTGTGGCGAAAAATCGCGCCGGTTTCGCACGTCACACCCGATAAGATTGAAATTTACGGCGGCCAGCCGAACCAGCAGGCGGCGGACCTGCTCACCAATTTTGAGCCGGGCCGGATGATCTGGAACGGCTACACCGGTGCCGCCGGCTGGATGCTGCGGCAGAGTTGCGAAGGCGTGATCGGTGCGACACTGGTCAATAATCATGTGGTGATGCCGGATGATTTGACTTTGCCGCGCGGCGACTTGAAAATCGTGCGCTTGCAGCGGGAAATCGCCAGAGGAACCAATGATTGACGCCCAGGAACTCTCTCGCCATTTCAATGAAGATGAGGCGGTGTGGCGCAGCTACGAACACAAACGGACGTTGCGGCGTTTGCTCGGCTCGCGCTCGCCGTTGCCCGAGTATATTTTGGATCATCTCGACTGGCAGGCGGCGGAGCGGGAATGTCGCGCGGTGCGCGCGGTCGGATTTTTTCACCATGAAGACCATGAAACCAAAGAAGCCGATTGAAACCCTGATTTTGAGCGTACGCAGTCAGAAGGTGATTCTGGATGCCGACTTGGCAGAGCTTTACGACGTGCCGACGAAGCGGCTCAACGAACAAGTAAAGCGCAATACTGACCGTTTTCCGGAAGATTTCATGTTTCAATTGACCGAGCAAGAATGGAGCAGCTTGAAGTCACAATTTGCGACTTCAAGTTCGGAAGTTCCTCAAAAAGAAGGTGTTGTGCCGAACTGGTCGCAATTTGCGACCAGTTCCAAGCGGCATCGGGGAGCAGCCTACCGACCAATTGCCTTCACCGAACATGGGACGTTGCTGGAACATGATTCGGCGTTGCGCATCATCTGGACGAAACTACAACCGCTGCTCGTGCCGCCGCCCGAACCGCCGCGGCGCCGCATCGGTTTTAACGCCGACGACAAATGAGGGCATTGCTTGGCGGTACGACCGCCGACCAACCGACATGAACTTTATTTATCGAAAGATAAACACCATCGCCGCCGCGCTGCTGCCGGCGCTTTTGCTCGCGCTGGTGGCGGGCTGCCGGACAGCGCCGCCCCGGCCAACGGCATTTAATTTTTCCAAAGTGAGTCCGGCGCACGCGCACACGCAGGCGCTGCTGGAGAATGCGCTGCAATACACCGCGTTCCGCAACCTGCTCACCGACCCGGCGTCCGGCTATCCGTTTGAAGGCTGGAATCAGGACAAAAAGCGCGGGCTTTACCTGCGCCAGTTCACGCAGTTGACGGCCATCGGCGAGTGGGTGGAGTTGATGGCCAATGTCACCGCCGGTTATGCGGACAATCCGTATCTGTCCCGTGCCGGGGCGCAGGCGCGGCTGGCGCAAATCACCGACAGCTTGTTACATGACCAGCAGGACCCGCGGCTCAGCGCCAAAGGCTTGCTGGTGAATTTCATCGGGTTTGAACATTCGCAACGCCTGCCGCCGGAATCGGAAATCATCGAGAAACAAAAGTTCATTGACGCGTTCGGGCCAAAAACCGCGGAAGCCATCTGGCAGGGCATTCTCGAAAGGGGCTGGATTGTTCCCCGCCACAACGGCAAGGAAGCCGACATCAAACGGAGCGCCCAATACGGAACGAATTATTTCACCGGCCCGCTGGCGCCCTATTCGGATGACGCCACGACGGCGCGGGTCATGGCGCTGATGGACCGGCGCGTGGTGCAGATCATTTTTGGCGACAACGCCAATCTCTCGGCGTCCGTGGCCAAGGCCATCGGTGCACTGCTCCGACCGGAAATCCGGGACGAGCCCGCCATTGTAACGCTGCGGTCCAGGTTGGAATCGTTCCTGGAGAACCAGAAGCCGGGTTACGAGCATCTGTTTGACACAAATACCGGCACATTTGTTTTCGGCTGGGACGCCACGCGCGACCGGTTGTTTGGGTGGGAGGACGGCGCGGGCAATTACATCGTCGGGCACATGAATTATCTGGTGAACGAATTTCGCGGTCCGTTGATGTTCGTCGCGTTGCGACACGGATTCCCGGCGGCGGTCGTCGCCAACGCGGGTTTTACGATCAAGCCTTACCGCATGCAAGCCGGCGAAGACATTTACACGCTGGCCACGTGGGAAGGTTCGGCGTTTCAATCGTTCGGCTTGACGCTGTTCATGCAGGAACTGGAGAATCCCGCCTGGCGCAAAATTCTGGATGATACGCTGGACATCGAGCTGGATTTCGCCGCGCGCAACCGATTGCCCGGCTTTCTGTCGGAAGCGTACAGCGGGCGGGGCGTCGAATATACCGGCATCATCGGGATACCGGATCTGGCTATTACCGACCAGACGCGCATCACTAACGCGCCGTCACTTTATTCCCTGGGTGCCGCCAGTCAGATTGCGCCGGACAGGATTGAAAGCTTCCTGGAGACGAATTGGCCGAGGATCACGCAGTTGTTCACATCGCATGGCCCGTGGGAGGGTTACGATACGGCCAGTCAGACGGTGATCAAACACCAGACCACTGCGCATACGCTGGCGCTCATCCTCGGCGGCATCGGGTCCGCGCCGGACAACATGCGGCGTTACCTCGAATTCAAAGCGCTGAATGACAAATTGCTCGTGTGGTATGCGCCCGGTGAGGCGGTGGATTTCCTGTCACCGGAAACACAAGTCATTCCCTGGACCAGCGACGGCGGCCCGATTCATTTTTTCCGTGATGGAAATTCATTTCACATCGAAGACCGGCCGTTGCGAAATGGCCGTGTCACGTTGACGAGGGCGCAGGCCGGTGGAGTCAATTTATCCGGCGGTGAGTTATTCATCCGTTATCGTGCTTCGACGCCAATCGAACATGCGGTCATCACGTTGACCAGGGTTCAAGGCGGTCCTTATGCCGAACCGCAGTTTCCCAACCAGATATTCTTGCGATTCGATGCAACGGCAAGCAGAGAAGGGGAAATCCATGTTTCGCTCCCGGCCACGCCGGGACTGGCCCATGTCAAAGACCTCGTGCTGGCTTTAGGAAAAGACAACGAAGCGATGGAGACGGACTTGACGATTACTACTTTGAAATTCGTCCGTTGGTAACGTCAGGAGCACTGCTTGTGCCGACAGGTTTTTAACGCTAAGACGCTAAGGAGCGCAAAGACGGAGAAATAAAAACTCCGCCGTCACACAAACTTGCCGGGATTCAAAATTCCCTTTGGATCGAGGGCGTATTTCACGGTGCGATGGAGTTCGCGCGCTTCCTTGGAAAGGGCCTGCGGCCACCAGCGCTTTTTGGCGAGGCCGATGCCGTGCTCGCCGCTGATGGCGCCGCCCCAGGCAATGACCTGGGTGAAAAGTTCATCGAGCGCAGCCTCGGCGCGTTGGTCGGCGCGCGGCTGGTTCAGTTCCACCATCACATTGGTGTGGATGTTCCCGTCGCCGGCGTGGCCGAAACAGGCAACGGGCAGGCCGTGTTTCTTTTGCAGCCGGGCGGCGAACTTGAACAGGTCTTCCAACCGACTGCGCGGGACGACGACGTCTTCGTTGAGCTTGGTCAGGCCGGTGTCGCGAAGGGCGTAGGAAAATTCGCGCCGGATTTGCCAGATTTCCTCGCATTGGGCGGCGCCGAGGCCGCGTTCGACCGACAACGGGTTCTGTTGACGGATGATTCGCTCCAAGGCCTTGATTTCAGCACGGACGGAATTTGTCTGGCCGTCGAGTTCGACGATGAGATGGGCGCGGCAACCGCGCAGGCGCTCGCTTTTGGTGCGTTTGTAGGCGGCGGCGAGCGTGAAGGCATCGGCCAGCTCCAGGGCGCACGGCAAAAAACCGGCGCGGAAAATGGCGTGCAGCGTGCGCACGGCGGCGGGCATGGAACCGAACCCGACGGCGAGGTTGGCGCGGAACGGCGGCAGCGGAATCAATTTCAGCGTGGCTTCGGTGATGACGCCAAGGAGTCCTTCGGAACCGACAAACAGGCGGTGAAGTTCGAAGCCGGTCTTGTTTTTGTGAGTGCGCCCGCCGAGCCGGACGATGGTGCCATCGGCGAGAACGACCTCGAGGCCGAGGACGTAATCGCGGGTGACGCCGTATTTGAGGCAGCGCGGCCCGCCGGCGTTGGTGGCGATGTTGCCGCCGATGAAATTATCCGCGCGGCTGGCGGGATCGGGCGGATAAAACAGGCCGCGCTTCTCGACGGCTTCCTGGAATTTTTTCGTGTTGACGGCGGGTTGGACGACGGCGACGAAATCGGCGGCGTTGATTTCCAGAATTTTGTCCATCCGCTCGGTCGAAAGCACGATGCCGCCGCGCATGGGCACGCAGCCACCGACGTAGCCGTGGCCCGCGCCGCGCGGTGTCACGGGAATCCGGAGCTGGTTGGCAAATCTCAAGATCGCGGCGACGCTTTTGGCCGAGCGGGGCAGGGCGACGGCGTCGGGCTGGTGCGCGGCGAACCATTTGTCACCGGCGTATTTTTCGAGCGTGGCGGGTTCAAGAAAAATTTCGCCGGACAGGATTTTATTGAGCCGGCGCAGCCATTTTGGTCGTTCAGAATTCATTTCAGGTGCTTTCTTGTCATTAAGACTATCGCAATGCGCGTCCGTTGGGCAGTTCATTTTTTCGGGGCGAGGCTGCCATTGCTGTTTCGAGGTTCAAATTGCGACTGCAAATTGGCGGATCGGTCAGCCGGCAAATCATTCGGCCTTGCCGGGCGTCACGCCGGCGAATTCCGGTTTTGGCGGGATGCTGGCTTTCGCTCTGAAGCTTCGGTGTGACAGGTTGGCGCTCACGGGAGAAGTTCATGGGGAAAACAACCGCGCTCTGGAAAAGACCATCCTTCCGCAGCCTGATGGGAAGAACAGCGAAGAATGAAGGTGTTGGGGCCTGAAAAGCCTCCAAAAGCCCGCGGTGCGAGTTTCTGGATTATTTTTTCTTGACAAGATAGAAATTATTTGCAAAAATCCTGTCCAATCCAGCTTGAGAGTGGCCGATGCCGATTAAGTTATTTAATGATTACAATTATCTTTGATTTCACAAGCAGCCTTCACAACCAAACCAATAGAATAACGATCGTATGAAACTTGTTTCCTGTAAAAACCTTCAAAACACGAGTCTGATGTTTCTGGCCGCGCTCGGCACCCTGCTGGCGCCGCCGCGCACGGCGTGGGCGGCTTCAACGGGCTACCACAACACGGTGCTGGCCGACTCGCCGTATGTCTTTTTGGAGTTCGGCGACGCCTCCGGCCCGACCGCGGTTGACTCGAGCGTCAACGGCTTCAATGGCTACTACACGAACGGAGTGACTTTGGGTGTTGCCGGTGACACCGCCGCCGGCGGCAGCGACACAGCCGCTACTTTCGTTGGAGCTCAATCTCAATATTGCGTGCTCCCCGCCAGTGCCCAGGCGTT
>JBEKSU010000010.1:0-27221 GCA_049516755.1 Verrucomicrobiota bacterium
CGGGCAAGCTGACCGGGACGTTCAATCCGGTCGTGACCCTTGCCAGCGGATCGATTAATGGGTCGATGACCATCGATACCAGCGTCGCCGGCCAGGTCAACCTGATTCTCGTTCCGCAGGTGAGGATCAACTGCCAACCAATCTCTCTCTTCGTTTCCACCAATGACACCGCGTGTTTTAACGTCTGTGCCACCGGCAGCGAGCCTCTTGGCTATCAATGGTATTTCGCCTCAGGTGGCAATCCCGTACCGGCAGTTGGTGGCATCCCAGCGTCGCTGGATGGTGGCAGCAACTTCGTGCCAATAGACGGTGCCACCAATTCCACGTATTGCATCACCAACTGCGACGGGAGCAATAACGGCCAATACTACTGCGTTGTCAGCAACAGCTACAATTCCGTGACCAGCAGTATTGCGACCTTGACTGTTGGCTATCAGTGTCCGTTTATCAATGGACTCTCTGATCAAACTGTCATTCAAGGCAGCAATGTCACCTTTAACTCCAATATTGTCCTTGCCAATCCGTATCCGACCCTGCAATGGCAGACCAACTTCGTGAATGTTGACGGCGCGACGAACCTTTCATTGACGCTCTACAATGTTCAATATAATGCCCTCAACAACGCCACGATTTCCCTGATCGCCAGCAATGCCGCCTGCATCGTCACGAACAGCGCGACGCTGACCGTCATTGTGCCGCCGAGCACGTGCCCGTTGCCAACCAACACAACAGTCAATGTGGGCGATACCGCCGTTTTCCATGCCTGTCCCACTGGCATTCCGGGACCCGGTCTGCAATGGTACAAGAAAGCTGTGGGCAGCACCGGAATCGGTGTGGCTATTCCCGGCCAGACCAATGACACGCTGACCATTAACAACGCCCAGGGTTCGGACGTCGCGATCTACTCGATTGTGGCCGCCAACGCCGCCGGCGCGGTCACCAACTCGGGTAAACTGACCGTAAACTCCACCACCCTGGCCAGCACGACATTGTCACCCACTGGCAATACTGTTTGCTATGACACGCCGTTGTATATCGCCTTCAATGGCTCGGTTTACGTGGTCAACAGCGGCAAGGTCCGCATTTACGACGCCACCAACTCCGTTACGCCGGTGGATGTCATCGACATGAGTTCCAATACCGTGATTATCAGCACCCTTAACACGGGCATTTACCTGACCAATAACGTCCAGCCGCACAGCCTGTTCTCCGGTGATTCCCAGGTGATGAACTACTTCCCGGTGATCACCACGGGCAGTACCGCGGCGATTTATCCGCACTCGGGCGTGATGACGAGCAATCATACGTACTATGTGACGATGGACAATGGCATCGTCGTTGACAGCTCGATGGCGTATTTTGCGGGCATCTCGGACACGAACGCGTGGCGTTTTACGACCAAGGCGACTGGTGCGGCCAATCCGACGAATATCGTTGTGGCAGCGGATGGCAGCGGAGATTTTGTCACCGTGCAAGGCGCGGTGGATTCGGTGCCACCCGGTAATACCAGTTACACGGTGATCAACGTCAAGAATGGCACCTATACTGAGATCGTGGACATCTCGGGCAAGAACAACATCACCTTCCGCGGCCAAAGCCGTAGCGGAACGGTTATTGCCTACCAAAACAACAACAACCTTACTGGCACCACGGCCGGCCGGGCATCGTTCAAGGTCAATTCAGCCAACATTGTGATCGAGAACCTGACGCTTCAGAACACGACGCCACAGGGTGGTTCACAGGCCGAGACCCTGCTGGTTTATAACAGTGGCACGCAATGCATCGTGAACAACTGCGACATAGTCAGCCGTCAGGACACCATCCTGATCAACGCTGCCACGTCCCAGGCCTACTTCTACAACTGCAAAGTCACGGGCAACTTTGACTACATTTGGGGCATTGGCGTCGGCTACTTCGACCACTGCGTGATCCACACCATCACCAACATCTACTCCGGCTCGTATAACCTGACCGCCGCCCGGACGGCCACCGCCAGCTCGTATAGCACCAACACTCCGTGGCTGGATCCGAATGGCACAACTTATTCAGCCGACGGGTTTACGTTCGTGCACTGTATCTTAGAAGCTGACCCAGGGGTTACCGGCATCAGTCTGGCTGGTTCCAATGGCACAGCCGGCGGCTTGGATGCTTGGATTTACTGTTGCATTGATACCAATGCCTATGTGTGTCCGGCGAGCGGACTGTTGACCTCATACAATTTCTGGCAATGCACAAACTACGATATTACCTGCTCCAATATCATCACGTTCCCCTGTCTCCAGACGATTGGAGTAACCAACACCGACCCGCGCCTTCTTGCCGCCACGAGTCCCACAATTTGGTTCTATGGTTGGACCCCGCAATCGGCACCCAACATCATCAGCCAGCCGGCGGGTGCAACCGTAAGCGCTGGCCTCAGCGCGAACTTCATCGTGGAAGCCACCGGCATACCCGATCCGGACTATCAATGGTACAAAAACGGCCAGTCCATTGCCGGGGCGATGACGTCCGATTATTCCATCGCCAGTGCGATGCGATCCGATGCCGGCGATTACACGGTCGCCGTCAGCAATGGTTCCGGCAGTGTGACCAGTGTCGTTGCCACTCTGACGTACACGGGCAACGTGGCGCCGGTGGCCAACCCGTCCGCCTATTCGCGTCCGGCGGGCTATCCGTTAAATATTCCGATTACGGGCAATTTGGCAACCAATTGGAGCGATGCCGACGGCGATCCCATCGCTTTGACCGGTGTCATCAGCAGCACCAATGCGGCGGCGGTGAGCTACGACAGCAGCCATGTTTATTACACCAACGCCAATGACGTCGCCGACCAGATTAATTACACGGTTGGTGACGGCCAGGCTGCCACCCCCGGCATAATCAATGTCGTCGTCGGTCCGCCGCCGACCAATTCCATCGCCGGGACGGCTGTCAACGGCAATGGCAGTGTGACCCTGAGATTTGTCGGCGTTCCCGGTTACACATATCTGGTGGAAGCGACGCTGGATCTGGCACCGCCGGTGGTTTGGACGCCGGTCAGCACCAACACCGCGGGCAGCATCGATGGGACGTGGCAATTCACCGATACCGACGCGACAAATCATACGCAGCGGTTCTATCGCTCGTTGTATATGCCGTGACCAGAGGCCGAAAATAATGGATCAAGGAGGATGGAAATATCCTCCGCTTACGAAACGGGCGCATCATTGCAAACCGATGATGCGCTTCTTCGTTTTGGTGAAAGTGTTGCCTTGACCCCGGCGGGTTTCGTAATCTCGTTTAAACATTCAACCGGCACAGGCCTTATCATCCATGATCAAGCTCGGCATTATCATCGGCAATCGCGGTTTCTTTCCGGCCCACCTCTGCGACACCGGGCGCAAGGAAATCCTCGCCACTCTCGAAAAACTCGGCATCGGCGTGGTTGCGCTGCCAAAGAACGCAACCAAATTTGGCGCGGTCGAATCTGTGGAAGACGCGCAAAAATGCGCCGATCTGTTCAAGCAAAATGCCGGCAAGATTGACGGCATTCTCGTCACCTTGCCGAACTTCGGCGACGAACGCGGCGTGGCCAACGCCCTCCGCTGGTCTGGCCTGCGCGTGCCCGTGCTCGTCCACGCGTTCAACGACGACCCGGAAAACATGACCATTCGGGACCGGCGCGATTCGTTTTGCGGGAAGATGTCGGTCTGCAACAACCTCCGCCAGTACAACCTTCCCTTCACCCTCACCCGGCTGCACACCTGCGCGCCCGACAGCGAGAGTTTCACGCAGGATTTGCAGGACTTCGTGGTGACCTGCCGTACCATCAAGGCGTTGAAAAATCTCCGCATCGGCGCGCTCGGCGCCCGGCCGACGGCATTCAATACCGTCCGTTACAGCGAAAAATTGCTCGAACAGTCCGGCATCAGCATCGAGACGCTCGACCTCTACGAATTGTTCGGCTGGGTCGGCAAACTGAAGGACAACGACGCGGCGGTGAAGGCCAAGTTGCGGCAAATACAAAATTACGTTGCCGCCAGATCCATACCGCCGGTCGCCCTGTTGAAAATGGCCCGGTTCGGCGTGGCGGTGGACCGCTGGATGAAGCAGACCCGTCTCAATGCCACTGCCGTCCAATGCTGGACGGCCATGGAGGAATTCTTCGGCGTCGTGCCCTGCACGCTCATGAGCATGATGAGCAATATGCTGATGAGCAGCGCGTGCGAGGTGGACATCATGGGCACTGTTGCGATGTATGCCATGGCCCAGGCCAGCGGCCGGCCCAGCGCGCTGGTGGACTGGAACAACAATTACGGCGAAGACCCGGACAAAGTTGTCATTTTCCATTGCAGCAACCTGCCCAAGGACGTGTTTGTGGAGAAGGGCGAGGGCAAACCGGTGATGGATTACCAGGAAATCATCGCCGGCACGGTCGGCCGGGAAAACACATACGGCACCGTCGTGGGCCGCGTGAAGGCGTCGCCCTTCACCTACCTGCGCGTGAGCACGGACGATGCAGCGGGTAAAATCCGCGCCTATATCGGTGAGGGCGAGCTGACCGATGACCCCCTGAAAACATTCGGCGGCTATGGCGTGGTCCGGATCCCGAATTTGCAAAAGCTGCTCCGGTACATTTGCGAAAACGGTTTTGAACATCACGTGGCCATCAACCCGACGCAGATTGCCGCCGGCGTGAAGGAGGCTCTGGGCAAATATCTCGGCTGGGACGTTTACCGTCACGAGTAAACTTGCGGCACGGCTCATGAGCGCGATGCGGCAAAACGGGTGTGATTTTGTTGCGCCCGAACCAGGCCGAAAGCAGGTTGCGGCGGAAATAACCGGAGGATTTATCTGAAAAAAATCACGCCATTCCTCAAGTTGGGGTGCTCTTCGAATTTGGCTGTAGGGCACGACGTAAGGAGTGCATGCCCAAACGACTCGTTACCTCGTCGCCTACAAATTAGGACATTCCTCAAAGTGGCATCGGCTGGACTGACCGCCGCCGGTTTTGTAGGCTGCGTCTCCATGACCATCCCGACCAACACCATCGGCATCGTCAGCCATTCTCCCTTCGGCAAGACCCCGGACGGCACGCCGGTCGAAATTTATACCCTGTGCAACGTCAGGGGAATGGAAGCGCGCATCCTGACCTATGGCGGCATTGTCCAGTCGCTCAAAGTGCCGGACAAGAATGGCAAATTCGATGACGTGGTGCTCGGTTATGACAACCTTGAAGGTTACCTCACCAACAACAACCCGTATTTCGGCGCGTTGATTGGCCGGTATGGCAACCGCATTGGTGGCGCCAAATTCACGCTGGAAGGCCAGACCTGCACGCTGGCCACCAACAACGGCTCCAATTCGCTCCACGGCGGAGTCAAGGGCTTCGACAAGTTCGTCTGGCAGGCCAAATCATGGCTCAGCCCAGACGGACCGGCATTGGAGCTCTCCTACGTCAGCAAGGACGGCGAGGAAGGCTTTCCCGGCAACCTCAAGGTGACTGCACTTTACACCCTTACCGACAGCAACGAACTGCGCTTGGACTTCAACGCCACGACAAACAAACCCACGGTCTGCAATCTGACACACCATTCCTACTTCAATCTGCGAGGGCAGGGGAACGGTGACATTCTCGGCCACGTGGTCTATATCAACTCGGACCAGACCACCGAGGTGGACAAGGAACTGATCCCCACTGGCAAAATTGCGCCCGTGGACGGCACGCCGTTCGACTTCAGCAAGCCCGCCGCCATCGGCGCGCGGATCAACGATCCCAACCAGCAACTCCAGTACGGCCCCGGTTACGACCATAATTGGGTCATCAACAAGCCGCCGGGCCGGCTCGGGCTGATGGCACGCGTTTATGAGCCGACGAGCGGCCGGGTCATGGAAGTGTGGAGCACCGAGCCGGGCCTACAGTTTTACGCCGGCAATTTTCTCGACGGCACCATCACCGGCAAAGGTGGCAAGGTTTATCAGTGGCGCACCGGTTTCTGCATGGAGCCGCAGCACTATCCGGATTCGCCAAACAAACCGATGTTCCCCACCACGGAATTGAAGCCCGGCGAGACCTATCAGAACACCATCATTTACAGGTTTTCCGCCCGATAACCCCTGACCTCGAAACCCAAACCTGACCGTCAACCATGAGACCTCTGACTCCCATGTTTGCTGCCATCGGCGGTTCCACCCTGACCGGAGTCGACTGGCTGGCGATTGCGCTCTACTTTGGCATCCTGCTGTGCGTGGCCTGGTGGGTCATCAAGCGGCGCAAGGACACTGCGGCTGATTACTTTCTCGCCGGGCGCAATCTCAGTTGGTGGATCATTGGCGCGTCCATCTTCGCCTCGAACATCGGCTCGGAACACATCGTCGGCCTCGCCGGGTCCGGTGCCAAGGACGGCGTGGCGCTGGCGCACTACGAATTTCATGCGTGGTGCCTGCTGGTGCTGGCGTGGGTGTTCGTGCCGTTTTACGCCCGTTCGCTCGTGTTCACCATGCCGGAATTTCTGGAGCGCCGGTTCTCCACCGGCTCGCGCTACGTCCTCTCCATCGTCTCGCTGGTCACGTTCATCGTGTCGAAAATCGCCGTGGGCATTTTCGCCGGCGGCGTGGTGTTCGCCACCCTGTTGCCGGAATTGCACCTGAACCTGGGGGTCGTCCAGCTCGACAGTTTTTGGATTGGATCAATCCTTGTCATCGCGCTCACCGGTCTTTACACCGCATTGGGCGGCATGCGCGCCGTGGCCTACAACGACGCCGTCCAGGTCACCGTGCTCATCCTCGGCTCCGCCTCGCTGACCATTTATGGACTCCTCAGGCTGGGTGGCTGGGGCGAATTGAGAAGCATTTGCGGTTCGGAAATGTTCAACCTCTGGAAACCGCTCATTCCGGCGGGCGTGGAATCTTCCTGGGCTCCCGTGCTGGTGAAAAACTACGCCGGGCAGATCGTGAAGGAAGCCTGGTATTTCAACGGGAATTTCCCCTGGCTGGGCATGGCCATCTGCGCACCGGTCATCGGACTCTGGTACTGGTGCACCGACCAATACATCGTCCAGCGCGCCCTCGGTGCGCCCAACGAAAGGGTGGCCCGTCAGGGCAGCATCTTCGCCGCCATTTTGAAGTTGTTCCCGGTGTACCTGTTCATCATCCCCGGCCTCATCTGCTTCGCGCTGGCCAAAAGCGGCAAGATTCCCGAACTGACGACGGCGTTCAATGACCCCAACGGTCCCGGTTCGCAGGGCGCTTTTCCCATGCTGGTGCAATACCTGTTGCCACCGGGGTTGCGCGGCCTCGTCGTCGCCGGATTGCTTTCCGCGTTGATGGGTTCGCTCGCCGGCGTGTTCAATGCCTGTTCGACGCTCTTCACGGTGGATATTTACCAGAAATTGCGCCCAAAGGCGTCGCAACATGAAATCGTTCGCATGGGCCGCTTTGCCACCACCACGATGGTGGTCATTGCCATGCTGTGGATCCCGGTCGTTCAGGGCGCCCACGGCCTCTACAACTATCTGCAGTCCATCCAGGGCTACCTCGCGCCGCCAATCTTTGTCGTGTTTTTCTTCGGCGTGTTCTGGAAGCGTCTCAACGCCCAGGGCTGCCTTTGGGCCATGATCATCGGCTTTGTCGTAGGATTGTTCCGCATGCTGGTGGATACGCCGGTCACGCTCGGATTGTTCAAGAGCTACCCGGACGGCTCGTTCCTGTGGATTGTCAACAACATCAACTTCCAGTATTTCAGCATCCTCATCACCCTCATCTCGGCGGTGGTGATGGTCGTGGTGAGCTATGGCACCAGCCAGCCGGATTACGGGAAAATCAAAAACCTCTCGTTCGGCACGGTCACGGACGAGTACCGCGCCGAATCCGCCGCAAGCTGGGGCAAACCCGAAGTGGCCGCGTCCATCTTCGTCCTGGCCGTCATCCTCGCCGGCTACCTTTATTTCAGGGGTTAACTAGCATAAATTTTAAAATGAGCGTATCACAGCGAACGGCACAAAACGTCCGGGAGCGGCTGCTCAAAAAATCAGATCCGGATGGGCTGAGAAAGCGTCTGTCCCCACGCCTGCCCGCCTCGGAACCGCTCTGCGGCCGGCTGCCGCTGTGCAATGACCATACTGCTGCGGGGCTTGAGAAACGACAGGGCTTCCTCAAAACAAAGGGAATTACCGTCGATTGTCTGGCAGGCGAAGCCGGGCGGCCGGCGCCGGAAACGCTCGCCAACAATATTGAGAATCTTGTTGGGTTTGCCCAGGTGCCGGTGGCCGTGATTGGGCCGCTGCGAATCAACGGCATTGAAGCTCACGGTGACTTTTTTGTTCCCATGGCGACCAGTGAAGGCGCCCTCGTGGCGTCTTATCACCGGGGCGCCTATGTCATCAGTCACTCGGGCGGTACCGCGGCCATGTGCCTGACGGAAACCATTTCCAGAGCTCCTTGTTTCGTCTTCAATTCCACCTTTGATGCCTGTTCCTTCCTGGAGTTCGTCATGCAGGAATCGTCCACCTTCCAGGAGCGCATCTCCGCGATGTCACGTCACTGCAAGTTCATGGAGCTCCGGAGCGCGCTGGCCGGCCGGAATCTTTTCCTTGGCTTTGACTATCAAACCGGCGATGCGGCCGGACAAAACATGGTCACCATAACCACCGACGCTCTCTGCCAATTCCTCGTCGAAAAAGCCCCGGTGAAGCCGGTGCAATGGTATGTGGAGGGCAATATGTCCGGCGACAAAAAGGCCACTATGCTTTCCTTCCTGTCCGCCCGCGGAAAGAAGGTGATTGCCGAGGTGGTCATCCCGGCGGCACTCCTGAAGAAGATCATCCACGTGACGCCCCTCCAGATGATTCAATACGGCCATGCGGCCATGCTGGGCGGAACCCAAAGCGGCTCCATTGGCGTTCAGGGTCACTATGCTAATGCACTGGCGGCCATGTTTATCGCCTGCGGCCAGGACGCCGCCTGCGTTTCGGAAGCAGCAACGGGTTTGACCGACATGGACGTCACCGAACAGGGAGACCTTTACGCCTCTGTCACGTTACCGAACGTCATTGTCGGAACCATCGGCGGCGGAACCCATCTGCCAACGGCCCGCGAATGTCTGGCCATGATGGGCTGTGTGGGCGAGGGGACAGCCCGTAAATTCGCCGAAATTTGCACCGCCACCATTCTTGCCGGTGAGATATCCATCATGGGCGCCCTCGCTTCCGGCGAGTTTGCCGCCGCGCACGCCAAATATGCGCGCCAGAGGAAAAAGGGCTAAAGGCTAAATCAAACTCCGCAAACTGGCTGAAACCCTTGGAGAACCAAAACGGGACCGGAATTCACTTTACTCGCAGCGTTTCCAAGGTATCCTTCCCTTTCTAAATTTTTCGGAATCAGGACACATTTATGGCTAAATTGACGGTTAAAGATTTGGATGTCCGCGGCAAACGCGTTTTTATGCGCGTGGATTACAACGTCCCGCTGGAAGAAAAAGACGGCCAGATGGTCATCACCGATGCGACGCGCATCGTCGAGACGCTGCCCACGTTGAAATTGCTCATCGAAAAAGGCGGTAAATTGATTTTGACCGCACACATGGGCCGGCCCAAAGGCAAACGCGAAGCGACCATGTCGCTCGCACCGGTGGCGGTGAAATTGTCCGAATTGCTCGGCAAACCGGTTGTGTTTGTGGACGATTGCATCGGCGAAAAGGTCGAGAAAGCCGTCGCCGGCATGAAAAATGGCGATGTGGTGCTGCTCGAAAATGTCCGGTATTACAACGAGGAGGAGAAAAACGACCCGGCGTTCTCCGAAAAGCTGGCGAAGGTGGCCGATGTTTATGTGAACGACGCGTTCGGCTCGGCGCATCGCGCCCACGCCTCGACGGAAGGTGTCGCCCGCATCGTCGCCAAGCGCGGTGGCAAGTGCGCCGCCGGTTTGCTGATGGAGCGCGAATTAAAATTTCTCGGCGACGAGCTGGATAAACCGGTGCGTCCGTTCGTTGTAATCCTCGGCGGCGCAAAGGTTTCCGACAAAATCAAGGTCATTGACCGGCTGCTGGAAAAGGCGGACACCATTTTGATTGGCGGCGCGATGGCTTACACGTTCCGGCTGGCGCAGGGCTACAAGACCGGCAAATCACTGGTTGAACCGGATGCGATCAACATCGCCAAGTCGGCCCTTGACAAGGCCAAGGCCAGGAAAGTTCAATTTCTTTTGCCGGTGGACGACGTGGTGGCCGTGCCGGTGAAGACCGACAAGCTCGATAAAAAGGGCAAGCCAGTCATCGAATGGCAAAACTCGCGCACGAGTTCGGACCTGAATTGTCCGGCCGACGCCGCCGGTCTCGACATCGGCCCGGCAACGGTCAAGGCCTATTCGGATGTGGTGGCCAAGGCGAAGACGATTTTGTGGAACGGCCCGATGGGCTTGTTTGAGAACAAACAGTTCGCCGCCGGCACGAACGCCGTGGCGCAGGCCGTGGCGGACGCCACGCAAAAGAACGGCGCGAAGAGCATCATCGGTGGCGGTGACAGCGTGAAGGCGCTCAACAAGGCCAAACTGGGCGACAAGGTGACATTCATGAGCACCGGCGGCGGCGCGAGTCTGGAATTTCTTGAAGGTGCCGTTTTGCCGGGGGTTGCAGCACTATCTGAAAAGTAGAGGCTGACATGAAAAAGCTTTAATAAAATTTTGAGACTTGTTACCTCGTCTCCGACAACGATTTTTAAAACATGGACAAAGAACGTAAATTGATCATAGCGGGCAACTGGAAGATGAACAAAACGGCGTCCGAGGCGCTGGCATTGGTCGGCAACCTCAAATTGGAACTGGCCAATATCCGGGAAGTGGACATCGTCATCTGCCCGCCGTTCACGGCGTTGGAATCGGTGTCGAAGGTTGTTCTGGACTCGAATCTCCGGCTGGGCGCGCAAAACATGAGCGAGCAGAATTTCGGCGCGTTCACCGGCGAGATTTGTGCCGGGATGCTCAAGGAATTTTCCGTGCGCTACGTCATTCTCGGCCATTCCGAGCGGCGCCAGTATCAAAAGGAATCCAACGCGCTCATCGCCCGAAAAGCGGCGGCGGCCCATGGCGCCTCGCTCAAACCCATCGTCTGCGTTGGCGAAACCCTCGCCGAGCGCGAGGAAGGGCAGACGGACAAGGTGTTGGAAACGCAAGTGCGCGGCAGCCTCGCCGGATTGACGAACGAACAAATGGTTGAGACCATCATGGCTTACGAACCGATTTGGGCCATCGGCACGGGCAAAACGGCAACCACGCAGCAGGCGCAGGACGCGCACGCCTTCATCCGTTCGTTGCTGGTGAAGATTTTCGACGAAGTCGTCGCCAAAAAAGTCCGTATTCAATACGGCGGCAGTGTAAAACCGGCGAACGCACGCGAGTTGATGGGCCAGCCAGACGTGGACGGCGCGCTGGTCGGCGGCGCCTCGCTGGAGGCGCGAAGTTTTGCTGACATTATTAAAAATTCAATATAGAAATTGATTATGAGTTTCATCGTTGGAATTTTGACGTTTTTTCTGGTGGTCAACTGCGCCCTGCTGATTCTATTGATTTTGATTCAACTGCCAAAGAAGGACGCCGGTGCCGGCATGGCGTTTGGCGGAGCGGCGGCGGACGCACTGTTCGGCGCGGGTTCAGGCAACGTGCTGACCAAGGTCACGAAGTACTCGACCATGATTTTCTTCGGTTTGGCCTTGATTCTCGGCTTTTTGCAAAACAAGGTGCATAACCAGAGCAGCACGGCGGAGTTTGAAAAGCAGGTGGAACAAAAACAAATGCAAACACCGTTCTCCGCGCCTCAGCCGGTGACGCCGCCGGCCTCCCAATCGGCCACGCCACCCGTTTCCACACCAGCGGCTGCGTCCACAAACAATTTGCTCGCAGTGCCCCTGTCTGCGCCAACCAATGCTCCGGAGGCGCCGACGCAATCGAAATAACGCGATGGCCATTTTTCAACGCGCCCGGCGGATTTTTTCGCGGGCGCGTTTTTCCTTTTGGCCCGGGCAATGCCTGCTGGTGTGCGCCCTGGTTTGGGGCGGATTATCGGGTTGTGTCCGCCATGAACCGCCCGCCGATGTCACCATCATCAACAATGCCGAACCGGAATCGCTCGACCCGGCCATCATCACCGGTCAGCCGGAATTTCGCATTGTCATCGGTTTGTTCGAAGGATTGGCGCGGCTGGACCCGGAAACAGCCCGGCCGATTCCCGGTTTGGCCGAACGTTGGGAGATTTCGCCCGACGCCTGCATCTACACATTCCATTTGCGCACGAACCTGGTCTGGTCCACCGGCGAGCCGATCACGGCGGACGATGTGGTCTATTCCTGGATCCGGGCCTTGAACCCAATGTCAGCGGCGGATTATGCGGGCCAGCTTTATTACCTTAAAAACGCCGAGGCCTTTAATACCGGCAAAATCAAGGACCCGTCGCTCGTCGGCGTTCACGCTCCGGACAAATTCACCGTGTGTGTCGAACTGAATCATCCCACCGCGTTTTTTCCCGATATCTGCGCGATGCCGATAGCCGCGGTGGTGCCGCGCTGGACCATTGAGAAATACGGTGACCGGTGGCTGATGGCGCGGCCGTTGCCGTCCAGCGGACCGTTTGAACTCGTCGCCTGGCGAATCAACGACAAGGTCCGGCTGCGCAAAAATCCCCGGTACTGGGACGCCGCGAACACCCGGTCGGAAATCATTGACCTGCTGCCCATCGGCTCGTCTTCCGCAGCGTTGAATCTTTACGAGGGCGGGCAGGTGGACGTGGTCTGGGACAAGGAACTGGTGCCGGTCGAATTGTTGGACGTGTTGCTGAAACGACCGGATTTTCACACGTTCAATTATCTGGCGGCCTATTTCGTCCGGTTCAACGTGACGCGCAAGCCGTTTGACGACCCGCGGGTGCGGCGGGCGCTGGCGCTGGCGGTGGACAAGGAACGCATCGTCAAGAAAATCACCCGCGCAGGCGAGCAAACTGCGTCACACCTGGTTCCCAACGGCACGGCCCATTACACCTCGCCTGCAGGACTCGGGTACGACCCCGAACTGGCCAAAAAACTTCTGGCGGAAGCGGGTTATCCCGGCGGACAGGGTTTTCCGCGGTTTGATTACATCTTCAACGCGGCGGCGGGCGGCTCGGCAAAAATTCACGAGGAGATTGCGATTGAATTGCAGCAGATGTGGCACGACACGCTCGGCATCGACATGGAATTGCGGCAACTGGAGTGGAAGGTGTATCTCAGCGCGCAGGACCATCTCGATTACAATCTGTCGCGCTCCAGCTGGGTGGGCGATTACAACGACGCCAACACGTTTTTGGGCATGTTTACCAGCAATGACGGCAACAACCGCACCGGCTGGAAAAATGCGCAATATGATGCGTTGATCCGTGAAGCCAATGAACAAACCGACCTGAACGTTCGCGAAAAGCTGCTGCAGCGGGCCGAAACAATATTGGTGCGCGACGAACTGCCCATCATTCCGCTCTATTTCTATGTCGGCATCAATTACTTCGATACGAACCGGATCCAGGGCATATATGAGAACATCCTCGACGACCATCCGTTGCAGGTAATTTACAAAATCAAAACCGGCAAATAAATGTACTTTATCCGACGCCTGATTTTCACCATTCCGCTGCTGCTGGTCATCAGCGCGCTGGCGTTTGTCCTGGTGCATCTCGTCCCCGGGGGACCGTTTGACCGCGAACGAGCGCCCGCGTCACCGGAAATCGAGCGGAACTTGAACGCAGCCTATCATTTGGACGAGCCGTATTGGGAACAATACCTGCGTTACTTCGGTCTGGTCTGGAAAAAAAATGCCGACGGCCACTGGCAGCACGAGCCCGCGAGTTTCAACGTCTCATATAAATACCGCAGCCATCGCGTCAGCGATATCATCGCGCAAGGCCTGCCGGTTTCAATGACGCTGGGTGCGCTTGCCTTCAGCTTCGCGATGGGCATCGGATTGCCGCTCGGATTTTTTACCGCGGCCGGACGCGGGCGCTGGGAAGACTACGCGGGGAGTTTTCTCGCCATTTTCGTCGTATGCGTGCCGGGATTCGTCGTCGCGCCGTTGTTGATTCTCAGTTTCTGCATCAAATTGCATTTATTGCCCGTCGCGCTCTGGGAATCGCCCTGGCACATGATTTTGCCGACGTTTGCGCTTGGTTTATTTTTTGCCGGGAAAATTGCGCGCCTTTTCCGCGAGGGAATGTTGAATGCCATGCAATCCGAATTTGTAACCGCCGCGCGCGCGAAAGGACTCGGCGAAAATCTGTTGCTGCTCAAACACGCCGTCCGTATCGCCATCCTGCCGGTCGTTTCCTATTCCGGCCCCATGCTGGCCGACCTGCTGACCGGCTCGTTTGTCATCGAGAACATATTCCAGATCCCTGGCATCGGCGTTTTTTTCATCAACAGCTCCGTGAATTCCGATTATACGATGACGGTTGATCTGGCCTTGCTCTACGCATTGCTGCTCATCGTGTTGAACCTGGTGGTGGATTTCGCCTACACCCTGCTCGACCCGCGCGTGAAATATGAGTGAGACCATCATCCAACCCAACGTTTCGCCCGGCAAACGCGCGTGGCAGCGCTTCCAGCGGAACCGCGCGGCTGTCATCAGCGCATGGTACCTGGTTTTTCTCCTGCTCGCCATCGGTGCGTGGCCCATCGTTTTGAAAGTTGCCGGCGGGTCATTTGCCCAAATCCATAATCCCAACCAGCTTTCCGACACAGCCTTTGCCCCGCCTGGCGCGCAACACTGGTTTGGCACGGATGTTCACGGACGTGATGTTTTCTCGCGGGTGCTGTTCGGCGCGCAAATTTCGCTGCTCGTCGGCATCGTCGGCGCCGGTGTGAGCCTCATCATCGGCGTGTTGTGGGGCGCGATTGCCGGATACGTGGGCGGGCGCGTGGACAACGCGCTGATGCGCATCGTGGATGTGCTTTATTCGCTGCCGACGATCATTTTCGTGATTGTACTCATCACCACGTTCGGAGAAGTGCTCAAGCAATCGCATTTCGTCGGCAACTCACCGGCCCTGGCCGGCGCCCTGCGCGTGGCGCTTCTGTTCATTGGCCTCGGCGCGGTGTCGTGGCTGACCATGGCGCGCATTGTGCGGGGGCAGGTGCTGTCACTGCGGACACGGGCTTTTGTTGAGGCCAGCCGGGCGTTGGGTGGCGGGCCGGTGCGGATTCTGGCGCGGCACATCATCCCGAATGTTTTTGGCGTCGTGATCACCTATCTGGCGCTCACCGTGCCGGCGATCATCCTATACGAATCGTTTTTGAGTTATCTTGGCCTGGGTGTGCAACCGCCGATGGCGAGCTGGGGCACGCTCATCGCGGAAGGCGTCGGCCAGATCAACCCCATCCGGATTTACTGGTGGCTCATCGCCTTTCCCGCCGGCGTGCTGGTGACGACGTTGCTGGCGCTGAATTTTCTCGGCGACGGCTTGCGCGACGCGTGGGATGTAAAGAGCAAATAATCGGTGGGGCGAGTGTCCCCGCAAGCCGGTTTATTTTGTTTCATTGTCGGTGCGCATAGAACTGTCCACCCTGCCAGACAAATAATCCCGGATCCGCCATTTCAAGAACGTCGAGCAATGCTGTGGCATGGCCTTGTTGCGCAAGGGCCAGCAGGCGTTGAAATCCTTCTCTAATTTTCGCAATTCACGGATGCCCGTCCGGGCCAGGCGTATCGCCTCGGAATTATTTTCCGCTGCCCGTGCCTGCTGCCAGAGCATGAACCGGCACGACTGGGCGGCCATGCGCGCGGCCAAACCCAATTCATGTGCCAGAACATTTCCAGCTTTGCCTGAAGGTTTCGCGCGCCGAAGCACAGCGCACTGTTTGTCAATTTCCTTCAAGGTGGCTCGAATGTTTTTGGCGGAAATCCAGGCGTGATGTTTCCATCCGTTCCGGCAAAATAATTCGTGCTGCTCCGGCGGCGGGACGGCGATGGCAGTTCCCAGCGGAGTTTCGTTGGGAACGGCGAAATTCAACTTCCGATGTGCCTGGCCGAGTGCAAACGCCGCTTTGGCTGCGTTGCCGGTCGGATCCTTGAAAACATCGCGGCTCAAAACCGGAATCAATTTTGCCTCATCAAACGTCTTGGCGCACCAGCTCAACGACGCGCCGGCAAGGTAGGGAAGATAACTGACGGCGAGCGGCTGCGGATGGCCGCCATCGCCCCAATCGGTTATGAGATAACCAATGGCGCCATGCTTGCGACCGGCCTGGGCGGCGGCGAGCAGATTGGCCAGCGCGTTGTCGTGCCGGCCAACCAACGTCTGCCAGGTTGATGTCCCGGGACAGACGTAAAACGGTATTCTTGCCCTGGCGAACAACGCCGCTTCGCGATCGAACTGATGGTCCGCTTCGTAGCCCCAGTTCAGCGCAATGACATCGCGCGGCAGTTCCTTGATGAGTTTTGGATACTTTAAAATGATGTCGCCCCAGAACATCATCCGTTTATTGCGGGCGGAAACCTCGCGATAAATCTGTTTGAGGAAATCCAGATAAACATGGCCCTGGCCTTTTGCCGCGCAAAGCTTTTTGCTCCGGCCCCGGCCCAGGTCCCATGTCTCGTCACAGCCGACGTTGAAAAACCGGCTCGAAAAGTTCGGCAATAATTCATCGTAAAGCCCGCGCAGGAAGGGCAGGGTGCCGGGATGATCCGGCGCGAGCGTGGAAGGGTGACGGTCGAATTCGCCGCTGTAATCGGGGTAAGGTCCGGAGACCTCGGCCAGCTTTTTAAGCCGGGGATGTTCCAGGAATTGGCGCAGGTGGCCGAAGGAATTTTGATTGGGCACGAGGTCAATGCCAAGCTGCTGGCAGCGCGCGTCAAGCTTGCGGATTTCCTCGCCGGTCAGCGCGCCCCAGCTTTGCCAGACGGAAGGGTAGCGGCGATAGGCGAACGTGTGCTCGGTATAGAGTTGAAATTCGTTGATTTTGAAATCGGCAAGGTGCCCGACCAGTTCGAGCAGTGTTTCGAGCCTGGGTACGCGGCCGCGCGATATGTCCAACATCACGCCCCGCCGCGCAAAATCCGGCCAGTCACGGATTTTGAGGCATGGCAGGCGCCGGCCGTACTGGCGCAATAATTGTCGCATCGTAGCCATGGCCACCCCCAGTCCGGCAGCTTCACGGAACTCAATCCTTGCGCCTTTGCGGTCGATGGTGATTGCGTACCCTTCGGGATGGTCGGGCGCGGAGTTGCTGCGGACGACGGTGAAAGTCGGGAGCGCGCGCTCCCGGCCCAGTGTGAGCGTGCCCGGAAGCAGGTTCAGCAAACGGGGGCAGGGGAGTAAGACGGGCGGTTTCACAACCGTGATGCCGCCTACTTTTGCGCCGGAATCATACCGCTTTTTCGCGCGT
This sequence comes from Verrucomicrobiota bacterium, assembly GCA_049516755.1. Lineage (GTDB taxonomy): Bacteria > Verrucomicrobiota > Verrucomicrobiia > Limisphaerales > UBA11358 > UBA11358. The sequence continues at coordinate 17,370 of JBEKSU010000010.1, forward strand.
AATTGAACAATCCGCCGGCATCCACCACCGGGCGCACGTCGCCCAGGGGCTTGAACTTGAAAACCTTGCCGGTCGCCTTGATGGTGACCATGGCCGCATCGAGATCGACAGTGACCACGTCGCCATTTTTCAGCGTGTCGCAAAGGCGTCCGGTGATTTCGCAGGGATAAAGTTCGCCGGTGGCAACGCTGTTGCGGAAAAAGATGCGCGCGAAGCTTTCGGCCAAAACGATTTTGCAACCAGCCGAACCCAGGGCAATCGGTGCATGCTCGCGTGAGCTGCCGCAGCCGAAATTTTTTCCGGCCACGACGATCGGATATTCGCTGTCAAGCCTGCCAATTTTGACAAACCGCTCCGGATAGAGCGATTCGGGCAGGCCACAAAGTGCGAAGCTGCCGAGCTTTTCGTATTCATCGGGAATCGTCGGCACGAGCGTGAGATACTGCGCGGGAATGATCTGATCGGTGTCAATGTTGTCGCGCACCACATAAACCGGGCCGGTAAAAACGGATTGCATGACTGGAATGTGCGCTGAAAAAATGAACTTTTCAATCAGATTCCTGCGGGCGGACAGGGACGGCGGAATTCGTGTTGTTCCTGCTTCGGTTACGCAATCATAGCAAGCGCCTGATTATGAATAGGATGACCAGAATCCAAAAAACTATGGCAAAGGTCACCCATAGTTTTTTCCGATTTGCTCCCGATTGTGGACTGTATTTTTTTCGCCGGTGCCTCACCCGTTGATGGAGTGGCTGATTTCGTCCAGCCATATTTTTGCCATTTGCCGTCTGGAAGTTTGCCGGAAGAACGGCCTTCGGATCTTTTTGAGGTGAGGCAACATGTGATGTCAACTTGCGCGGGGCAATCGGGAGAGAACCAAAATCCTTTCTTTTGACGGGATGCGGGTACCCGACCGGCAAAGCCATTTCCCACAATGAGCGTTGCCGGATATCTTCAACGGTGGCCCGATGCTCATCAAGGCGATCGGGCGGAACGGAATCGGCCAAAGTGGAGAGGGCAATGGTCATGGACCAGAATCGATGCAGACATTTGTTGCTGCGATTGAACTTGAGGAACGGGCTTTCCACGTTGTGCCGCCTGACTCCCATGGGCTGCAAGTTGGATGCTTCGACCACAAGGGTATGAACCATGTTACACGGGTAGGGCAGCGAGAAAGGTGTCCGTCGGTCGCCCTTTTGAGGCATTTGCAGAGTATGCGACAGCAAATCGTTGGGGAAGCGAAACCGGCACATTCCGTGTTTTGGATGTGCGGCCAGGAAGCCGTTGATTTCGAAAACCTCTGCCAGGACAAATTCGTTGGCTGCGCGATCATCAAGGTATTCAAGAGCGCCAATACGCTTTGCGTTCACGAACCGGTTGGTACAGAGTTGCAGCCTTTCCCCGGCCACCCCGTCCACTCCTGATTTTTCAAATTGTTGGCGCAGAGCTTCAGCCTGACTGCCCTTGGTTTGCAACACCACTGATAGAAACGACGGAGCTCCCGTTGTATCCAGCAGGATGGTCTCCTTCAATTCATACCGGCTGGCCTGAACCGGAGCGCGTGGAGCTTCGATCAAACCGGTGGCCGCCGGGTCCACCGGCAGGCCGACGCCATAATCAGGAATGAACCGGTTAAATACGCCGCCACCCTGTTGTTTCATCGTTGCATCCACCCAGCGGGTTTCACCATGCACGTTGAATTCGACAACGACGTGGTTGAACAAACCATCCATGGGCAGCATGGCGGCCAGGGATTTTCGCAATTTAGTGTTTACCAATATCGGACGGGCCGATATTCCCAACCGCTTAAGCAGATGGACCAGCAGGAAGGAAAGATCCTTGCAATCGCCATATCGCCTGCGAGCCACAATTTTCGGGGGACCGGGCGCCTGGCCGCCCGGCTCGATGTTCACACTCAAATAACGGAATTCGTCCTGGACCAGCTGAATCGCCTTTTCGACCCGAAGCAAAACGTCCGGTTCCTGGCCGGTGATTTCTTTCACAATTTCCTCCGGGACCGCCTCGTCGCCTTCTGTTTTCCAGGTCTTGTCAACCGCCATCGCAACGGTTCCCCAATCCGGACAATCTGATATTTGAATCCAAGGGCAGGATATGAACCAATCCGGAGTTTCTGGTTCCGGCCCGGGTTCTTCATAATCCTCGCCGGTCCAGACCCACATGACATTGCCGTTTTCGAGGGTCTCGGCCGGCTGCAAATCCGCGGAGGCCGATTTCCATTTCATGGGCCGGGACTCATCAAATCGCAGGGAAAAGTGAAATTTCCCGACGGGAAATCCCTGGGGCAAAGCAAAGAAGGCGGCACAATTTCCGGGGAGCAGCCGGGGCTGGGTCTCAATGGTATAGCAGGATTCGATAATGTCGCCGGGGCGGACATCCTCCAGCAGCAACAGCAAGGTGCACCAGCCGTGGATGACGAATCTTTCCAGCCCTTCTTCCCTCTGAAGCAGGCGGATTTTCCCCAGATTGGTATGATCAAACTCCTGGTCGCCCCGGCGGATTTTTATCCAATGCAACGTCACCAATTGAGTGCGCGGCTCAAATTGAAGCTGCCATTGGGATTGATGCTGCACTGCCTGGATGGTCTCCAGCCGCATCGCCTGGTGATAATGAGTCTGATGGTTTTCCGCATGAATTTGCCGACTGATGAACAAATGGGTTGCCTGACTCGTTTCTTTCGCCTTGAAACCGGCATCAAACGGGCATGAAACCACCCAGTCGGGAACCGGTCCGATGCGCAGGTGGTTTTTGGCGTCAACCAATACATCCATATTCACGAAGGGAGGATTGGTGTCGTCGGGCATTACCATTTTTTACGGATAACTGCCCGTGATTTCAAACTAAAAAACCTGGCCGGACGCTCGAATCCGGCCCCTGACCTTGATGGGAACAGCGGAGCGCCGATTTCCAGACGACCGCAGTTCCGCTGGAATTTCAACACCCGCCGGGCTTCCGTCTTGCCGCTGGCCGTTGAATTTCTATAATCCATCCGTGCTCGACATCAAATTAATCCGCGACCAGCCCGATTTTGTGCGTCAGCGCCTTGCCACGCGCTGGGCAGGGGATGAGGCCCACATTGATGGGATTCTGCAGACCGACGACATGCGGCGAAAAACACTCGCCGAGGTCGAGACCCTCAAGGCCCAGCGCAACCGGGCGTCGAAGGAAATCGGCGCCTTGATGGGCCAGAAGAAGGCCGCCGAAGCCGAAGCCAAGAAAGCCGAGACGCGCGAGTTGGGCGACCGGATTGCCGCACTGGACAAGCAGGCGTTGGAAGCCGGGGCGGCGCGAGATCAACTGATGCTGCGTCTGCCGAATCTGCCGCATGAATCGGTGAAGATCGGCAAAACGGCGGAGGACAATCCGGTGGTGCGTGTCCATGGGGAGAAGGCGGCGTTTGCTTTCAAACCGAAGTCGCATGTCGAGCTTTGCGAGTCGCTCAAGCTCGTGGATTTTGCCCGGGCGACAAAACTATCCGGGAGTGGCTTTCTGCTCTATACGAACTGGGGCGCGCGGCTGGAGCGGGCGCTGATTCAGATGCTGCTTGATTTGCACACGGGCGAACACGGTTACACGGAAGTTTCGCCGCCGTTTGTGGTCGGGCCGCAATGTCTCGAAGGCGTCGGGCAATTTCCCAAATTCAAGGACCAGTATTACGGCGTGGCGGAGGGCGACAAGACGGCGGAGCTGGGGAAATTATATCTGGTTCCGACCGCCGAGACGCCGGTGGCGAACATTCATCGCGAGGAAATTCTCAAGGAAGGCCAGTTGCCGGTTTATTACTGCGCCTACACGCCGTGCTTCCGGGGTGAGGCGGGCGCGGCGGGCGTCGGCACGCGCGGCATGATCCGCGTGCATCAGTTCGACAAGGTGGAATTGATCAAGCTTGTGAAACCGGAAACCGGCTATGATGAACTGGAAAAAATGGTGGTGAATGCGGAACGCGTGCTTCAACTGCTTGGCCTGCATTACCGCGTGGTGTTGTTGTGCACGGGCGACATGGGTTTTGCGAGCGCAAAGACCTACGACATCGAGGTTTGGGCGCCGGGGCAGGGGAGTTATCTCGAAGTGTCGAGCTGCTCGAATTGCGAGGATTTCCAGGCGCGCCGGATGAATCTGCGCTTTAAAACGGAAGCGGGCGAAAACCGGTTCCCACACATCCTCAACGGGAGTGGCACGGCCCTGGCGCGATTGTTTGTCGCACTGATAGAAACGCACCAGCAGGCGGACGGAAGCGTGCTGATTCCCGCGCCGTTGCAACCTTACCTGAAAACGGACCATATCCGCGCTTAAGTCAAAGGGCTGGCACACAAAATGACTAATGACGAAGCGCTAATGACTAAAGAATACCGAAGCAGCGAAATCCCAAAAAGGTGCGCTCGAACGTCATTCGTCATTCGGGTTTTGATAATTCTTTCGCCATTCGGATTTAGTCATTTGTCATTCAATTCACCGGCAGCTTTTTATGCGGGAAGCTTATGAAGATCCTCCTGGCCAGCAGCGAAGTCCATCCGTATTCCAAGACCGGCGGGCTGGCGGACATGGTTGGCGCGCTGGGCAAGGCGCTGGTGCGCGCCGGCCAGGAAGCAGGCATCGTCACGCCGCTGTACCAGGGCATCCAGAAGCAATTTCCAGCCATGCGCCGGTTGGATTGGCAGTTCAATCTGCCGTTGGGTTCACAGTTGGTGCGGGCGGGATTGTGGTCGCTGGAGGTTGAAAAAGGACTGACGGTCTATTTCGTTGATCAGCCGGAATTCTATCAGCGCGCCGGCATTTACCTGGAGAACCATGTCAGTTACCCGGACAATGCCGAACGGTTCATTTTTTTTTCAAAATGTGTGGCGAATCTGGCGCGTTATCTGCCGTGGCGGCCGGATGTCGTTCATGTCAACGACTGGCAGGCCGGGCTGGTGCCGGCATTGATGCTGCAGCAGCGGCGCGGGGAAGGGTGGGGGAATCCGCCGCCAGTGTGCCTGACGATTCACAATCTCGCTTATCAAGGAACGTTCCCGGCGGCCGCATTTGCGCTGACCAATCTGCCACAGGAATATTTCACCATTGACGGCGCCGAGTTTTACAAACAATTGAACTGCCTCAAGGCCGGCATCGCGTTTGCCGATGCAATTACGACGGTGAGCCCGCGTTATGCGCGTGAAATCACGACGGAGGAATTCGGGTGCGGCCTGGATGGCTTGTTGCGGCGGCGGCGGGCCCGGCTGTTCGGAATTCTTAACGGCGTGGATCACGAGGAATGGGATGCCCGGCACGATCCGTTTCTCAACCACCCATATTCCGCAGCGCGGCTGGCGGGCAAACAGAAGAACAAGGTCGAATTGCAAAAGGAAATGGGTCTGCCGTTGGCGGCGGACACACCGTTGTTCGGCACCATCACGCGGCTCGCGGAACAAAAAGGCGTGGACATCCAGCTGGGCGCGCTCGAAGAAATGTTGAGCGCGGACATTCAGTTTGTCTTGCTCGGCAGCGGCTCGGCGGCCTTTGAGCGCGGCTATCACAAACTGTCCCGCCGCTTTCCGTCCCGCGCGGCTGTTCGCATCGGCTACGACGAAGGCCTGGCGCACCGGATCGAAGCCGGGTGCGATTTTTATATCATGCCTTCGCGTTTCGAGCCGAGCGGCCTGAACCAGATGTACAGCCTCCGTTACGGCACGATTCCCATCGTCCGCGCCGTTGGCGGTCTGGACGACAGTGTGGTTGATTTTTCACAGGATGCGGCCCGCGCCAACGGAATCAAATTCCACGAATACTCCGCCCGGGCGCTGGCCAAGGCAATTCGGAAGGCCCTGGCGCTTTACCAGCAGCCTGGCTTGTTGCGGCGTTACCGCCAAAACGCCATGAAGGCGGATTTTTCCTGGAATCAAACTGTTGGCGAATATCTGAAGGTCTACGAGACGGCTGGAAAAATCAGCTCTGGACCAGATTGACAAATCGTTGGGCGCGCTCCTTGACGGCGGCGGTCGGATGATCCACCACCCACGGCGCGTTCCAAAGCACGTAAAATTCAAAGTCCGTTGGCTGCCGCTTGTGGATGCGTTCAAATCTATTCAACCGTGGAGTCATGGTTATCTGAGCCGCAGTCAGCGCCTGCTGGGGATTTTGCGGATTTCCGCCCGGCCAAAGCTCCGGCCGGATTTGGAACCGGGAAACTTCTCCAACCGATCCGATGGCCCGATCGTTGTTGCCGCTTTCAATCATGGAAAGCGCATCCCAACGATCCATTGCCAAAGCCGGCTTTGCCAGCCCGAGGCCAGCCAAGATCAACATGATGACAGGTAGACTAACTTTCATCGTGGGCTAATAAAGCTGAAGGGTGACGCGGCGTCAACAGGATTGTCATTATATTAAATATAACAAACATTGTATAGCTATAATTAAAAGCGAGACAGTGGTCAAGGCTATGGTTTAAGCATTTGATATTGAGCATAATAAAGTTACGTTTGTGTTTCTTGTGTCCACTAATAGGATAACTTAAAGTTGCATCGGCTCGCTGTTAAGCGGCCCGGTAGTCAAGGTTAGAACGCTGAATTAGTCTGTAAGTCGTTGTCAGTTAACAGATGTGGCAGGTAGTCAATGGACGAGAATGTGTGCAAGTCCTTGATAATAAAGCAAGGACCCCTGCCCTTGCGGCGTTCGCAGGCATATCCCTTTGTTCTCAGGTTACTTTTGATTTGTTGTTCGAAAGAGCGGTGGCAATACTTCTTTGAAACAAATATCCTCGGGATTGACTCCCGCATCAGCCAAGGCTTCTTTGCGCGGCTTGCTTGGGGCGAAAAGCGGCGACAACGGCATGGCCGGCTCCTGAAATGAACTCGTACCAGCCTTCATAACCAGTAACACGGGCCAACTGCGACTGGAATTGCAACCCCAAATCTCTTCCGGGGCGGAATTCCCAATAAAATATGGCGTGCCGTCCGAACCGACAAAGCCGGAATACCTGAGCCCGGATTGCGCAACGGCGCGTTCCAGCGCGAACAAACCTGTAGCCTGCTTTGCGTAAGAAATTGATTTCTTGGAGTCAAAAAACTGTTCCAATTTTTTGCCGTACGAATTGACTCTCGCGGTAATAAACCAATCGCCATCTTCCAACCGGCCGCCGGTGATTTTTTCAATTTGACCCTGATCCGCGCGGGCGGCCGGACAGAAGTCGAATCCCCAGGCATCCGGCTGGCATTTCATCAGATCCGTCAGGCGCAGAAAAAGCCAGGCCCGGAACAAGGGCGAGCCGGCCCGTGAATCTTTGATTGAATCAAGGGCTTCAAGCAGCGGGCTGGCGTAGGAATTGGCGCCAGATAACACCTTCTCCAGGCCAACAGAATAAAATGCGGCAGTCTCTTGAAGGTGGCCAAGGTCTTCAACGCGATAGACCAGTTGGGTCGGGGACAACCGGTATTGATCATCAAAACAGCCATAATCCCGATTTTGAAACTGGACGATGGTCGAAAATCTGGATGGCGCCCAGGCCTTGATCTGCTTCCAACCGAGCGTGTTGGTGAACAGACCAACGGTGATCCATTCCACGATTTGTGTTCCCTCCGGATCCAGCCAAAGACGATATCGCCGATGGTTTGAACTGATGGCAGGGTCATTGTTGAGTTGCTGAAGTATCAACCGCTCGGCGGGCATCACTGTTTCCGGGACAAAATGTCCGGTTCCACTTCTCAGGCAGGTCCAGGTGCCCGCGTTGGTTGCTCCCAGGAGCATGCGGAGGATGGTTTCATCGTTTACGTCGAGGGATTGCACGGCTGAAGCCGCGGCGGCGGGAGGCGAATTGGAAAATCCCGAGGAAACAATCAGGTCGATGTTTTTGGAAAATTCCCTGAGCGTGCCGGCCTTGTGCAGTGCGGCCATGCCGTCGTCGATTTTTTTCAACTCCCGATCAAAGGCCACCATCCTGGCATGCACCGCGGTCGAACGTTCCAGGAGGTCGCCCCGCAGGCTTAAATAATTTGTAAATTCAGCCTCGCAATCGTTGATTTTCCGCACCAGACCGGCGAGTGTGCCTGTTTGGGTGGCGGATTTTTCCAGAGACGACCGGTAATCCAATGCGTTGCATTGCTTTTCGGCACTGGCAATCCACTGGTCCAGGTGGTTATTGACGGCCATGCTGTTCTGGGACAGAAATTTCTGCCATTGCGACTCCAAGGCTTGAAAGCCCGGCTCATTATCGATCCTCAGGTCCGGGGCCAGAGCGTTCAAGGCATTGCGCACCGTGGCGAGCTGGCCGGCTGTGCCGGCCAATTGGGCCGCGTCAGGATCGCCTGCGATTTTTTTCGGGAAATTGGCAAAAGCGGCTTCATAATTTTTTAACAAGGCGTGTTGCTTTAGCAAAAAGGTTCCGGCGTCAGTCACCGCCGCTTGGACACTGTCGGCTCTCAACATACGCGGTTTCGCGTGGACGCGGTCCAGCAGCTTTTCAACCCTATGCGCCTGTTGTTGGGCAATGGCCGTCTGGAGCTGGCCGGCAAAACCGTTTGCCTCTCTGCGTGTCTTCATTGGGCCAAGCACAAGGCAGGCGATGACTGCGCCCGCCATCAAGGTGGCCGACAAAAGAATCATTCCCTTGTGCGAGCGAATGAAGGCAGAACTGTTCATGCGCGAAATCAGGCCAAATTCAAGCCCGTTCTTTTGTGCGATTGAACACCCCGGCCATTTTACGCACGAACCAACGGGGAAGGATTCGAAGCAGAAAAACGAGAAAACGGTATTGCCAGCCGGGGATGGCCAGCAACCGGCCCTTGCGGAAAGCACGGTGGCCGTGGCGCGCCACGGTAGCCGCCGGCATTTTTGGCGTGTTGAGCCGCCGCATTTTTTGTCCGTGCGAGACGTTGCCGAAATTGGTTGCGGTCGGACCCGGACAAAGCGCCGTCACGGTCACTCCCGTGCCGGCGAGTTCTTCCGCCAGCGCCTCGCTGAACGAAAGCACGTAGGCTTTGGTTGAATAATATATTGCCATGCCGGGTCCGGGCAGGAATCCGGCCAGCGACCCGACATTGAGCACGCCACCGCGCCGGCGCTCGACCATGCCCGGAAGAAACAACCCCGTCAGTTCCGTGAGCGCGGTGATGTTGACCCGGATCATTTCGAGCTGTCGCTGGAGCGGCAACCCGCCAAACGCGCCGTTCGCGCCGAATCCGGCGTTGTTGACCAAAACGTCCACCTCGACTCCCCTGCCCTGCAATTCCTTGAAAACGTGAGCGGAAGTTTCGGGCCGGGAAAGATCGGCGGTTAAAACGAGCGCTTCAATTTTGTGCGTCTGACGCAATTCTTCAGCCAGCGTTTCCAACGCGCCGGTGTTGCGGGCGAGCAGCACCAGCCGGCAGCCGTCCGCCGCAAAACGCCGCGCCAGTTCCAGCCCGATGCCCGACGACGCGCCGGTGATTAAAACCGTTTCGCAATTCGCGGCGTTCATTTGGCCTGGCGCAGATTATTGATTTCCCCAACCGAACCGTTTGGTGATGGGCCAGTAAACGAAGAAGGATTTGCCGATGATATTTTTCGCCGGAAAAGGACCCCAGGCGCGCGAATCGAAGCTGTTGCAGGTGTTGTCGCCCATGACCATGTAGGAGGCAACATTCCGTTCAACACCATCCGCTCCGATTTCCACCAGTTCGTTCGTATAAACCGTTGCCTCGTCGGGGAACAACGGCGCAAGAGCAAGTCCCGGAGGAATGTTGTAGCGCACCGCGATGGTTCCGTTCAGATGGCCGGAATATTCGTTCTCGCGCGGCGGCTGGCTGGGATCGAAGGAGTACACATTCTCAAAGTGAGGGGTCGACGCGTCCAGCCGCTGGCCGTTGATGACCAGATGCCGGTCGT
>JBEKSU010000011.1:0-27186 GCA_049516755.1 Verrucomicrobiota bacterium
GGGTGAGGTCCACGCCGCGCCATTGCGCGAGCACGCGCCGGCGGGCGGACATTTTCCCCGAACCCGGCGTCGGAAGGTATTTGGATGGCGGCCTCAAGCTGGGAAATTTTCAACCGAATCGATTCATAAGGAAAGCAGGAATTCCGGCCGGACGAATTCCCCCGTCGGGCGTGCCTGGCCGGCTTATACCTTTCTCCTTTGTCTGATCTGCGACGAAGCCGACCCCTGTGAAGGGTGTGGCCTGAACTTTGGCGGCGTGATTTCGCAGGAGCCGGCGTGAGGAGTTCCGGGTTGGTTGGTCAAAGTCTGGTGAACCCGATTCCGGCTTGGTAAACAATGATGAACGAAGAACCCAAAAGTTTCTGGAAGAAATCGTGGAAAGGGCCGCGCGCCTTTCTTTTCTGGCTGTTGATTGTGTCCCTCGCCGCGTTGCTTGTGGCCGTGTTAATTGCCGCCGTCACAGCCGTCAGGACCACGTTGTTCGACCGCCATTCCGGCCTGAAAGATTTTGCTGGTTATACCCTGTTTGTGATGTTTTGGTTCATCGTCGCTGTGGCACTGGCGTTCGTTTTCTATGGAATCATTCGCTGGCTGTGCTGCTGGCGCAATTTCAAACGGTTCCTGTACGGCCTCGCCGGTTTCATCGCGCTGATGGCGCTGTTTTACGCCGAGGAGGACTGGCGCGGCTGGCACGCGTGGCAAAACTTCAAGCGCGATGCGGAGACCTGTGGCATACGATTTGACCGCGCCAGCGTGGTTCCCCCACCCGTGCCGGCTGACCGGAATTTTGCGCTCACGCCGCTGGTCTTCACCAGCTACGGCCAGATGTTGACGCGCGACGGGAAAATGATTCCGGCCGGGGAGCGCGCCACGAATTTTGTGAACCGGATGGATTTGAACATTGCCGGTAACGACAGCTCGCTGGACTGGCGGACCAATGGCACGGGCAACTGGCAAAAAGCTGAAGCTGCCAATCTGGCGGCATGGCAAACCTACTACCGCGCGCTGGGAGCGAAAACGAATCTGTTCCCCATCGCGCCACAGCCACAAACCCCGGCGCAGGATGTGTTGCTCGCCTTGAGCAAATATGATTCTACAATTGAGGAATTGTGCCAGGATGGACAACTGCCTGATTCACGGTTTCCGCTGGAATATGACAAAGACGACCCATGGGCGATGCTGTTGCCGCATCTGGCGGTGATGAAAAGATGCGCCCAAGTGTTGCAGCTCCGCGCCTTGGCTGAATTGCAAAACGGCGAAAGCGACCTGGCCTTGGCCGACATCAAGCTCCTGTTGCGGTTGACGGATTCCATCCGCACCGAACCGGTTCTGATTTCGCACCTGGTGCGCATTGCAATGGTGAATCTCGCCCTCCAGCCGGTCTGGGAGGGCCTGGCGGAGCACCGATGGTCGGACGGGCAACTTGCCGAACTCGACCGCGAGCTGGCCGGATTGGATTTTCTTTCCGACTATAAACTGGCCATGCGCGGTGAAATGGTGCTGGGCCAGGTCGGCATGTTTGATTATTTGCGACATCATCCGGGAAAACTTCAAAGTCTGTTCAGTGAGGGAGACTCTTCATCCCCGGCTCCGGTGTTTACCCTCATTCGCCTGATTCCCAATGGCTGGTTTTATCAAAACCAAATTCATTGCGCCCGCCCAATGGTGGAATTTTATCTGCCGGCGGCGGAAGCAACCCGGGAGATTTTTTCACCGACCGCCATCCATCAGGCGGACACAGCCATTACCGCTGAATGCAAGCGGCTCACCCCTTACAACTTCCTCGAAAGACTGTTGCTGCCGGCTTTGGGCAATGCGGCAAAGAAATTTGCCCAGGGACAAAACGCCGTAAACATGGCGCGGGCGGCCATTGCGCTGGAGCGTTACCGCCTGGCGCATGGTGTATACCCCGAAACACTCGCCGTGCTGGCGCCGCAATTCATCGCCAAACTGCCGCACGACATCATCAACGGCCAACCGCTGCATTATCGCCGGACCCCGGAAGGACATTTCATTCTCTACTCGGTCGGCTGGAATGAAACGGATGACGGAGGCGAGGTTGCTTTCAACAAAGAGGGTGCGGTGGACATAAACAACGGCGACTGGGTCTGGCGGTATCCACAGAAGTGATTGGGGAAACATTCAACATTCAACTCTGAACATTCAACACCCAAGCGGCGGAACCATGCACTGCTGAACCTTCGATGTTGGAAGTTGAATGTTGAGCGTTGAATGTTTCCTCTTCTTTCATTCTGATTTATCCGTGTCCATCCCGCCTTCGTTTCACTTCGTCGTGGCAAGCCGTATTCATCTGTGGTTCAATTAGTCTGTGAACGTCACGAACCTGAATCCCGACACGGACATCGGCGCGAGCGCGTGGCTGGTGGAGATGGACGACCATCGTATTTTGCTCGATGCCGGGATGCACCCCAAACGGGAAGGCCGCGCGGGGCTGCCGCTGTTCGGCAAGACCGGGCATGCGGACCTGGACGCCATCGCGATTTCGCATTGCCATCACGACCATGTCGGCGGGCTGCCGGTGGCCTGCCGGCATTTCCCCAAGGCCCACGTGCTGATGAGCGAGCTGAGCTATTTCATCGTCGAGCGCGTGCTGCACAATTCGGTGAACGTGATGACGCGCCAGCGCGATGAACTGGGCATCCGGGAATACCCGCTCTACACGCACGACGAGGTGGACGACATCGCGCCGTTGTTCCAGGGGTTCAGATACAATCGCGAAGTCGAGTGGGCGGCGTTCCATAAAACCCGCGCCGGATTCGCCTCGCCCACGCTGGAATTTTTCGACGCCGGCCACACCCTGGGTTCGGCGGGCATTCTGATCCGCGGCAAAAAGGAGACCCTTTTTTACACCGGGGACGTATGTTTCCACGACCAGACGATTTTGCGGGCCGCGCGCTTCGAGGATGTGAAAGCCGACGTGATGATCATGGAGACGACGCGCGGCAACCGCGCCCTGCCGCCGGATTTCTCCCGCGAAAATGAGATCGAGCGGCTCACCGCGGCCATCCAGCACGCGCTCAAACGCAAAGGCTGCGTGTTGATTCCTTCGTTTGCGCTGGGGCGCACGCAGGAGATTCTGGCGCTGCTGGCACTGCTCATGCGCGAGGGAAAATTGAAACCCCAGCCCATTTACATTGGCGGCCTGGGCCGCGTGTTCACGGAAATTTACGACCTCGAAGCCCACCGCGCGCATCGGCAGCACACGAACTTGCAATTGCACGAAGCGCTGCAACTCATCGTTCTGGAACAAGGCCAGTCGGAAAAAATGAAGCTCAACGGCGGGCGCATCTTTGTGATCACCGCCGGCATGATGAGCGAGCACACCGCCGCGCATAACCTTGCCGCACGCATGATTGGCGATGAGCGGCAATCCATTTTCTTCGTCGGTTATGCGGACCCGGACACGCCGGGCGGGCGGTTGAAGGCGGCGAAAGAAGGTGAAACGTTTGTCTTCAGCCCCAGCGCCGGCAGCGTCACCCGCAAATGCGAAGTGCTGGATTTCGATCTGACCGCGCACGCGAACCGGGGGGATTTGCTGGATTTTGTCGGGCAGGTCTCGCCGCGCGCGATTTTGCTCGGCCATGGCAGTGATGAATCCCGCGCCTGGTTTGAGGAACAAATCCGCGCGCGCCATCCGAAAATCAAAATCATCCAGCCGCAGCCGGCAGGGATGGTCCCGGTGTGAAAGGCAAAACCGCCGGACGAACGAATTCGGCCGGCGGTTGGTGTGTTCCGCGTCCCAAGATTATTTAATGTCCGCCATTGACGATGTTGGCGAGGTTGAAGATCGGCAGGAACATGCAAACGACCATGCCACCGATGACAACTCCCAGGAAGCAAATCAGCATGGGTTCAAGGAGCGACATGAGGCCGGAGAGCGTGGTTTCGATTTCCTCGTCGAGGAAGTTCGAGACGCGCTCGAGCATGTTGTCAATGTTGCCGGTTTGTTCGCCGGCGCTCAACATGCGGATGATCATGGTGGGGAAAATCGGGTTCTTGCCGAGCGCGGCGGAAATGCCTTCGCCCTGCTCAATGTCGCCAGCGGCGGTTTTGATGGCCTTTTCCATGACGACGTTGCCGACGGTTTGAGAAACGATTTGCAGCACTTCCAGGATGGGCACACCGCTGCGAACCAGGGAAGCGAGCGTGCGCGTGAAACGGACCAGGCAGATTTTATGCGCAATGGGGCCGAAAACCGGCAGCTTGATGCGGCGGGAATCCCAAAATATGCGCCCCGCCTTGGTCTTGATGAAATGAAGCCAGGCCCATATGCCCACGCCCCCGGAGATGATAAACAAGAGGAAAAACTTTTTGACGAGGTCGCTGATGTCCATCATGAACTGGGTCGGTCCGGGCAGGGCCGCACCGAAACCGGAGTAAATTTCCTTGAAGGTGGGAACGACTTTCACCAGCAGGAAGATCGTGATGGAAATGGCCACGAAGGTCACGGCGGACGGATACATCAATGCGGTTTTGACCTTTTTACGAAGGCGTTCGGCATTTTCCAGGTAAGTAGCCAGGCGCGCGAGAATTTCGGCCAGCAAACCGCCTTTTTCACCCGCGGACACCATGGAATAGTAAAGGCGATTGAATGTTTTTGGATGCTTTTGCAGCGCCTCGGAAAAACTTTCGCCGCTTTCAACGCGCGTGCATACGTCCCGAATCACGTCGCGCATGACCTTGTTCGGCGTTTGATCAGCCAGCGCTTGCAAGGACTGCACAATGGCAATACCCGCCTCAATCATCGTTGCCAGCTGGCGGGTGAAAATGACCAGGTCGGCCAGCGCCACGGAGCCGCCTTTCATTTTGCCCCGTTTGGAGATCTTTTCCTGAATGGACACCACCAACAGATTGCGGTTAAGCAACGCGGCAATGGCGGCCTGTTCAGTCACGGCTTCGACCGTGCTGTTGATTTCCCGGCCGGTTGCCGTCTCCCGGGCTAAATAGGCATATGATGGCATATCTTTAATTTCGTAATAAAACCGATTACCAGACTCAATCCAATCGCAACCCGGCAATAGGGTTTCAGCGTCTGACAAAGCACAATTTGTTCCAGTCCAGCCAGCTAAAATCCGATAAAGCAGATTCATAACATCCATAGACCGGCATGGTTACGAATGCCTGAACTTCACACAACCAGTGCATATAATTGGATTGTAAACCCCGGCAATCAATACAAGCCATTGATTTCAAGAACATTACAACAATGCGATTCCCCCAAAAAAAATGTTGTAAATTTATTGGGATTTTCCTATTTTCATTGCAATTGCACCATTTGGTGCCGGGGTAAACAAGATTTTGCCCTGAAGTGCAGCGGCACTAAAAAAGAAACCAATCAAAACAAACAACATCGGAGGAACCAGATGAAGTTTAATAAATGGACAGTGGGTCTCGCGGCCATCGGAGTGGTCAGTCTTGCCTCGGCGGCTCGCGCAGACGAAACTAAAATGAGCCAGGTTCAAACTGCGCTCTCAAATACCACCCTCAGTGGTTACGTAGATACCTCAATCCAGTGGAATCCGTCAGGTGGCGCCTTTGTGGCCCCGGTCGCTTTCCAAAACACCCCTCCCCAGACCCTAATCCCCGGAAACCCCAATGCAGCCGCCTCTTCCAAGGCCAACAATTTCAATCTGAACGTGATTGACATTGCCCTTGACAAGCCAGAGGACGAAGGTCCTTGGGCGTCCGGCTATCATGTCGAACTTTGGTTCGGTCAGGATGCCACCACGTTGGGAACCAGCGGACAGAACAGTCTTTTGTCAAACAATGGCGGGGGCGCCCTTGGCAACGATGTTGCCATTCGTCAGGCCTACATCACCCTGCGCACCCCGGTGGGCAATGGAATCGATTGGAAACTCGGCGTATTCGACACCATCATCGGTTACGAATCCACCAGTTCGCCGTTGAATCCGAACTATACTCACTCCTACGGCTACACGATGGAGCCGACGACTCATACCGGCTTGCTGGCGACTTATAAGTTCTGCGATGCGTTGTCGGTTACCGCCGGCATTGCTGACAGCAAGGGGCCGGTTATGAATGATCAAAGCACGCACACGATCGGCGGGGCTTCTGATTCCTTCAAGACGTACATGGGTTCAGTCACCCTGACGGCTCCACAGAGTATGGGTTGGGCTTCCGGCGCGACACTATCCGGCGGCGTGGTGAGTGGCGATTACAGCACTACCTCTCCCAGTACTTTCGGTGGCGATGCCGTAACCAGTTGGTATGTGGGCGGCACACTCCCAACGCCTAATTCAGCCTTGAAGCTGGGTGCGTCGTTTGACTATGCAACTGCCTACGGTTCGGGTAACCCATGGGCGCTGGCGGGTTATGTCAATTTCCAGGCATCCCCGAAACTCTCATTGAATGGACGCGTCGAGTGGGCCAAGAATTACCTGAGCACCTTTGCCAACATTCCTGCCGGCGTTGTTCTGCCATCTGAACAAAACGCCGTTGCCTTCACGGGCACCATCCAGTATGACCTGTGGGCCAATGTGTTGACCCGGCTTGAATTCCGTTGGGATCACGCCAGTCATGACATTTATGGCGGCAACCTCAGCGGCGGTGGCACTCCGGTGGAAAATGCCATCATGGTTGCGTTGCAGGCCGTTTATAAGTTCTAATTGGATTGAATCATTACGCCCCTTCCGGCATAACCGGAAGGGGTTTTTTGTTTCTATAATTTGGGTGGGAGCCGAGTCTTGCCGGGTCTATAGCAGTTCCAGTTAACATTGGCACAGTTTGATATGCTTCTGGGAATAGCGGCGGAGGGCCGTCGCACAAGGCGCTGTGCGCGGCGCAATGATTCCTGATATTCGCGAAGCGTTTTGGGCTGCGCCAGCCCTTCCGCCTGCGCGGCGCGCCATAGCGCCGCTTTGTCAGCAGATGAAACATCCTCGAGTTCCGCATGAGCTTTTGCGTGCCAACGACAAAATGAACTGCCATGGCGTTCGTCGCGAAGACCGGTAACGAGGCTCATCTTCCGGAGCACGGTCACTTTTATCGTAGCAGCGGACGTCAGTCCGCTCATTCTTTCCGCAAAAAAAGTCAGAGCCGACTCACGTCGGCTGCTACCTCTGCATTTCAAAACTTGGCTTCCTTCACACTTCCCCCAATAATCCGCCAACCAGATGCAATTTATTCGTGACATTTACGCGGCAAAACGGGCGGCCCGCCGGCCGGTCATCTCTTTTGAGTTTTTCCCGCCCAAGACCGACGAAGGCGACCGTAATCTTCTGGAAAAGCAAATCCCCGCCCTGCTCGTGGCCCGGCCCGATTATTGTTCAGTCACCTACGGCGCCGGCGGTACCACGCGCGATAAAACGCTGATGATTGTGGATCGCATCCAGCGGCAACATGGACTCACCGCGCTGGCGCATCTCACCTGTGTCGGGCACACCCGCGGACAGGTGCGCGAGCTTTTGGAAAAAATCCGCTTGCTCGGTTGCAAAAACATTCTCGCGCTGCGCGGCGACCCGCCGGGTGGTGGTGAATTTCAGCCTGCGCCCGGCGGTTTTGAATTCGCCGCGCAACTCGTCAGGTTCATCCGCGAGTCGGGCGATTTTTCCATCGGCGTCGCCGGTTTTCCCGAAGGCCACATTGTTTGCAAGGGCGGCAAACACGTCGATTGGCGGCATTTGAAGGAAAAAACGGACGCCGGCGCGGACTACGTCCTCACCCAGTTGTTCTTCGACAACGCCGACTATTTTGAATTTTGCGATTATGTTGCCGGCAGGCTGGGAGTTCGCGTGCCGCTCGTGCCCGGCATCATTTCGATTTTGAACGCGTCGCAAATCACGAGATTCACGCAACTTTGCGGCGCGAAAATTCCGCCGCCACTCCGCTCCAGGCTCGATCAACTGGCAAACGATGACGAAGCCGCCGCGGAATTCGGCATCGAATACGCCACAAAACAGTGTGAGGAGTTGCTGCGCGCCGGGGCGCCGGGGCTGCATTTTTACACGCTGAACAAATCACGTTCCACCGTGCAGATCTTGAAAAATCTCGGGCTGGTGTAAGGTTGGAGTTCACACTTCAGTGTGCTCAAGGCCCGACAAGCTGAAGCTTGGACTCCAACTAAAACAAATTGTTCGCCATGATCCCGATGACAGTCAACGGTCCCTGATCTTCCAAACCATCGGCCATTTTATCCAGCTTTTGCAGCGAGAGCTTGGCGTTTTTGTAGAATTCCTGGTCGTTGACGAGCCTGCCGATCGTGCCTTGGCCCTGATTGACCTTCCGCAAAATCTGGTCGAGGTTGGTCATCGAGGCGGTGGTCGCATTATACAGCGTCGGGTCGGTCACCAGCTTGCCGATCGTGCCCTGGCCGTTGGTGATTCCGCTGACGACACCCCGAACCTCGACGATGGTATCCTGCAGGTTGGTGACGGTGGTCAGCGCGGAGTTGTAAAGCGAATCGGAGTAGATCAATTTGCCGACCGTGCCCTGGCCGCTGGCGATCTGCCCGGAAATATTTTCAACATTGGAAATGGCACCGCTGATGTGGCCGCTGTTTTGTTTGACGAAATCAACCAGCGGCCCCATCAGGTTATTGATGGTATCGGGGGTGAAACTCTTGGTGAGATTTTCGATGCCGGTCGTGGCCCCGTCGAGCTTGGTCATGATGGCATTAAGGTCAGGCTGCTCCTGGGTGGTGAGCACCGCACCGTCAATCGCGCGGGGCGCGTCGGGCGTGCCAAAGTTTATGGCCACAAAATTCTGTCCCATCAGGCCGGTGAATTTGATGACGGCGATGCTGTCCGTTTTCACGACGGCGTCGGGGTGTAGTTTCATCGTGACCTTCACCCGGTTGCCGGTGAGCGCGATTTTTTCGACGCGCCCGATTTCCACGCCGGCCATTTTGACGCTGTAGCCGACCTTCAAGTCCTGCACGGTGTCGAACAGGGCGTTGAGGCGGTAGCCCCCGTGGAAGGATCCCACGCCGCCGAGCGTTTCCGTGATGATCCAGCCGGCGAACATGGCGAGAACGACAAAATAGCCGAGCCGGGTTTCGAGTGAATTTTTCATAACTGGGTGCGATTATGGTTCATGTTTAAAGTCTGCGTTCAAAAATTTTTGGACGAGCGGATCGTTGAAGTGTTTTACTTCATCCGGCGTGCCGATGGTCAGTATGCGGCCTTCATTAATGACGGCAATGCGGTCGGCCACCCCGAACGCGAGGTCGCGATCATGTGACACCACGAGCGACGTGACATGAATGCGTTGCTGGAGGCGGAGGATTTCCTCGCCAATGACAACGGACGAAAGCGGATCCAGTTCGCTCGTCGGTTCGTCATAAAGAATCAGTTGCGGTTCAATGACCAGCGCGCGCGCAATGGCCGCGCGTTTTTTCATGCCGCCGGAAAGTTCGTTGGGCATCTTTTCCTCGGTGCCTTTGAGGCCGACGTCCGCAAGTTTTTCAGCAACAATGCGCGCGATTTCCTCCGGCGGCTTGAGCCGGTGCTCGTCCAGGTACAGCCCGACGTTTTCGCCGACGGTCAGCGAGTTAAGCAGCGCGCCCGATTGGAACACCATCGCGAGCCGGTATTTGCTGGCAATTTCCGGCGATTGGATGGATTCGCCATTGATGAGGATTTCGCCGGCGTCGGGCGGTTCGAGACCGATCAGATGTCTGAGCAATACGCTTTTGCCGCTGCCGCTCGGTCCCATGATGACAAAAATTTCACCCGGCTTGACCTCGAAATCGAGGCCCTTGAGCACTTCCTGCCCGTTAAAACTCTTGCGCAGGCCCCGTACCTGGAGGTTGACGCCGGAGTGGCTGTTTGTGGCTGTGCTCATTATTGCAACAGGACGCGCGTGAGCACGTAGTCAAAAATCACGATCAAGACGATGGAATTGACGACGGCCTTCGTGACCGAGCGGCCAATGCCCCGCGGCCCGCCGATGGTCGCCAAACCCTGGTGGCACGAGACGACTCCGATGATCAGCGCGAAGCAAAAACTCTTGAACACGCCGTTGGCCACGTCCTTCAATTCAACCACGTCGCGCAAATTGGACCAAAAGGCCTGGAATGGAATCTCGATGTGGCTGTTGGTTTCGGCAACGATTGCGCCTCCCAGCCAGCCGACGAGAATCGCAAAAACCACAAGCATCGGCAGTGCAATCGCAATGGCGATCAGTCGCGGCAGCACGAGGTAATGGACCGGGTTGATGTTCATCGTGCGCAACGCATCGATCTCCTGGTAAACGCGCATGGACCCGATTTCCGCCGCCATCGCCGAACCAATGCGTCCGGCGATGAGAATGGCCATCATCACCGGCGCCAGTTCCTTGGCCAACGAGATGCCGACGATGCCGCCGACGGCGCTGGCCAGGCCGCGTTCGACCAGCACCGGGCCGGTTTGCAGGGCAATGACCGCGCCGATGAAAAACGACAGCACGCAAACCATCAGCAGGCTGGCGTTGCCGATTTCGAAAAATTGGTCGAAGACTTTCTGCCGCTGGCGCCACGCCAGCGGCAGGGACAGCAGTGTGCGCCAGAACAAAAGGAAAATTTCGCCGATGTTTTCAAACATAATTATTCCCCCGCGCGGCCCGCTGGCGCATGCCATTTGAGCATTGGTATATAAAACAAACGCAACTTTTTCATTTCCGAATCCGATTGATACTGGAAAAGCCCGAACAGGAGCGAGCATTTTTTCGAGTCGGGCGTCGTGTCCCGGCGATACAGGTTCCAGAGCAACGACTGGCTGGCGGCGCCGGCTCGGGGATTGTTCTCCGACCGCCACAACGACCACAGCGGCGACCAGTTGCGCTCGATGCCCGTGTTGTTGGGCAATGCCGATTCAACCAGCGCGAGAATTTGCAGCCGGCTGCTGCCATTAAATTCGCGGTGCCAGGTGAACAGCGGCCAGAAATCAACGCGCTTCTGCTCCGTGCCGGTTTCGGTGTTTTTTTCCGTCACACTCGAAAACAGATAAAACAAAATGCGCGTACGTTCCCGATCCAGGGGCTCGGCATGCAGGCGCTTGTACTTGTAGAGCGGCCAGAGATAAAAATCGTCTTCATACGTGTCGTTGTGCGCACGGCTGAACAAAGGGAATACGCGCGTGGTGGTTTTGCCCTCGCCGCGGGCGACCACGACGAACGGCCAGGGGCCCTCCCATTCGTGGTATTTTTTTTCGCGGTCGTCAATCCACGTGAAAAACGGCCAGAGCACGGAGGTCGCATCGCGTTGGGGAGAGCGGACCACGCTGTAAAGCGGCAGCGTCGCCCGGAATTTTTCCGGATTGTCGGTGCCGATGCCGTTGTTCTGGTGAAAATAGACCGGCCAAAGGGCGAAAAATTTGTCGTGGCCGCCGATGATTTCCGTTTCGCCAAAGCCGTTGGTTTTCGTGGTCACGTCTTTGTGTTCATCGCCCATCAGCGGCCAGAATTGCCATCCCCACAGGCCGTCGCCGTACCGCAAATGGAAAAATGGATAGAGATAATTGTCGGTGACGACGTCCCGCTTCCGCGACTCGCCATAAATAGGAAACAGGACAAAGAAAATTTCGTCGCGAAAGAGCCGGTTTTGCAGGTGGCCATAGAGTGGAAAGAGCGCGGTATAATTTTCATCCGTGTTGGACGAGCGTTGCTGAAAATAAAGCGGAAAAAGCGTGATGCGCTTTGCGGTTGAATCATCCGGGTTCTGGCCGCCGGAAAAACTGAGCAATTGAGCAAGCTGCCAGCGGTATTCCGCTCCGTAACGCACGCACGTCAGCACCGGGTATACCAAATCGAATTCCCCTGATTCGGTGCCGGGGTCGGTGTCATAGGACAGCAGCGGCGGGATGGCCCAGGTTTTTTCAGAATCTTTGAGCTGGTCATAAAAGAACGGCCCGACAGCTTCGGTTCGTCGGCCGGAATCCAGTGTCAGTGGAAATTGATCATAGACCAGCCCGGCATGAAAACCGTCATCGGCAAAAACAGCGGATGACCAGCTTATGACCAGGCCCAGGCAACATACTTGCAAGCGACGGCTGAAAATTTTAGACTGGGTAAACATGAATTTGCGCTTGCGCCAAAAGAATAGTTTTTAGCTCGGATTTGACAATGTGTTTAGCTCTTTGCGTTATCGTTATTGAAAGCTGGATTTGGCCGTTTTAAGGCCATTGGAAGTTGGGTTTAACATTGATATTGACTTCTGGCGAATTTTCTTTATGCTTTCCACACAATTGAGGTTTTACCTCGGTTCCTCCTGACCCGGTGTCGACGGCGAGTTGTCGGCACTGGGTTGTTTTATTAATGGCCGCCAACGGCCCAGCAAATTCAACAACGCCGGCAAAAAGGTCAGCCCGGCAATCATGCACGTGGCTATGCCCGTTGCCATCAGGCAACCCAGAGTGTACAAGCCGTGATGTTTGGAAAGCATCAGGCTGCCGAAGCCAGCAATGGCCGTCAACCCCGAGACCAGCACGGCTTTGCCGGTGCTTCGCGACAAAATGCCGGGCGTGCGTTCCTCAGCAAAACGATTGAGGATGTGAATGCCATTCGTCACACCAATGCCAATGACCAGCGGCAGCGTCATGATGTTGGCCAGATTGATGGGTATGCCAAACCGGCCCATCAATCCGGCCAGCCAAAGCGTGCCGATGGCCACCGGCAGCAATGCCAGAACCACGGCGCCCACGCTCCGGAAATGGAAGAACACCATGACGGCGATGGCCATCAGGGAATACCACGCCGCCTGCACAAAGCTGTCTTTCATCACTGTCTCGTACTCATATAACTGGACCGGTGTGCCGGTGACATCGGGATCCACGGTGCGCAGGGCGGTGACAAACTGTTCCTGGTTGTCACGCTCCCAAACGTCGTTCTTGGGATAAACCTGTAGCAATAATTTTCCCGTCACACCTACAAACTCGTTGTGTATCGCCGGCGGCAGGTCTTCGATGCGCAAGGGAGCGCTGTCGTCCTGATGTTGCAGGAACTGGAAGGTCGCTATCAAATCGGAAAACAAGGCCTGCTGGAACTGCGCCAGTTTTTGCGCATGTTCCTCCAGGGCCAAAGTGTCGCCCGCGAGCATGGTCTTGCGCAAATCTTCAATGGCCTCCCGCAACGCAACCAGTTGCCGCGTCAGGGCCGGTTCATTGGTTCCCACCTCGTCAAGTGCGTTGCCCAGATATCCGTAAAGTCCGTACAGCGTCCGGCTCAGATCGTGGACATCCACCGGGCGCGGGTCCGGCGGGCTGAACGCCAGCGTCGCAACTTGCTGTTTGATTTCGCCCACCAGTCTTAATTTTGGCGCCTGGTCCGCGAGAAAATCGGCGTAAAATGGCGGTTCAATGTCCGCAACCACCGGCAGCTGCTCAATTTTTTCTGCCAGCTCAACGGCATTGGTCAGTGAGTCGGCAATGACCGCTCCGTAAAGCAGCGATTTGTCCGCCAAGTCCACCAGTTTGTGGGCGAAGACCACCGAAGGCAGGTTGGGATTCTGCAATTTGATCAGATTGTAATCGAAATGGACTTTGCGGGCTTCAAACAGCGCCGCCACGCACAATCCGGCGGTGATGCCCATCACCAGCGCCGGCCGTTGCAGCCAGATGTTTTCGATCCGCGCCCGGGCTGCGTCCTCGGTTGCCCGGTGGTCAATGACGTTTTGTCGTCCCCGCAACAACATCACCGGCAGCAGGGTCATCATGGGGATGAAACAAACCAACAGGCCGCCGCCGCAGATGATGCCCATCTCCTGGATGCCCTTGAAATTCGTGAACGCCATCGCCAGAAATGCGCCGGCAGTCGTCAACGCGCCGGTGAAAATGCCCTGCCCGGTAAAAACCATCGCTTTCGTCAGCGCGGCCTCCTCGGTTTTTCCGTGCCGCAGTTCTTCCTCGTAACGCGTGATCAAATGCACGCCATAATCAATCCCCAAGCCGATAAGCATCGGCACAAACGTGACCGTCAGGATGTTCAGGTGCCCGATCGTCAGCGCGGCAAACGCGAGCGTGTAGGCCAGGCCGACGACCAGGCAGATCGTCGCCTTCACCGGTCGGCCGGTCTCATTGTAGCCGTAGATGAAAATCAGCGCGCACAAAACCAGCGACACGATGCTGGCCATCGTGGCATCCTTCTCTGATTGCATCATTTGATCGTAATCCAGGACCGGCTGGCCCGTGAGACCCACATTGAGACCGGGCACCTCCGCTTGCGTCTCCTTGACCAGCTGGCGCAACCGGTCAATCGAACGGGCGTCCAGATCGTCCTGGGTTGGTGCCGCCGCCTGGCCCGCCTTTGCGCCGATGATTTCCGCGCTGGGCGCATGGGTTTTGACCACAAAAATGCGGCCGTTGGCAAAGGTGATGTAACTGGAAACGACCGCGTCTTCGTCGCCGCCGACCAGGCTGAAGATGCTGGGCGAAGGCGGCGTGCCCGACCGTTGCAGGGAATCGGCGGCCTGGTTTACGATGCGTGTCAGCGCGGGCAGCGACCCGACCAGCGATTCCGTATCGGCGTTGGCCTCGCGCGGCGCGGTGCGAAACGCCGTGTTGATCTGTTCAAAAAACGAAACCAGGTTGGTCGTACGGGTGAACTCTTGGATGAACGGCTGGGCGGCGTGGAGCATGGTTTTCATCTCCACCAGATTCGTCTCGGGCACATACAGCAACCCCTTGGAACCCAGGATCATCGGGTTCTGCGCGTATAACACATCCTGGAACAGGTTCGTCTCCGCCTGCATCTTGGCGGCAATGCGTTCGACGAATTGCCGGTTTTTCTCGATGTTATCGCTCTCCACCACCACCACCAAAGCATCGGGTTGCGGAAATTCCTTTTGGAACCGGAGAAAATTCCGGTGATATTTCTGATTGGGGCCGACCAGGTTGTCCTGGTTCATGTCAAAGGCGAGGTGGCCGTAGGGCTTGGGCAGGGCATAAACCACACAGAAGAGGAACAACCCCACCTGCGGCCAAAAACACCAGCGGGGATGGCGGATGACCGCCGCCGCCAACCGGGCGAGCAGCCGCGCGAGAAGACTGTCAGCGCTTAATGCCTTCATGCTTCGTGGCTGCGCTTGTATTTCATGCCTTTACCGTATCATCGGGAAATTCGGCGTTGGAATAAACTTCCTTCACGTCGTCATGTTCCTCCAGCGCTTCGATCAGTTTGTTGACCGCCGCAACGGCTGCCTCGCCGGTCAGCGGCACGGTGAGGGTGGGCAACCACGTGATTTCCGCCGCTTCACATTTGATGCCTTTCGCTTCGATGGGCTTGTGTACGGCCTCAAAATTTCCCGGTTCGGTCAGAATTTCGTATCCCTGCGGCTCGGCCTTGAAATCCTCCGCGCCCGCCTCGAGCGCCAGTTCCATCAATTGATCTTCACCCGCCGCTTCGCGCGACACAATGATTTGCCCTGTCCGCTGAAACAACCGGCTGACCGACCCCGGCGTCGCGATGCTGCCGCCGCTCTTGGTCACGATGCTGCGAATGTCCGACGCCGTGCGATTGCGATTGTCCGTGCTCACCTCGACGAGCAGCGCCACGCCGCCGGGTCCGTAAATCTCATAGGTCAAATCTTCGAAGCTCGCACTTTCCCCGCCGCCGGTGCCCTTCTTGATGGCGCGCTCGATGTTGTCGCGCGGCATGTTCGCCATGCGGCCCTTGAGCAGCACCATCCGCAGTCGCGGATTCATGTCCGGATCGCCGCCGCCGATTTTGGCGGCAATGGTGATTTCGCGGCCCAGCTTGGAAAAGATCTTCCCGCGCTTGGCGTCAATCGCGCCCTTGAAGTGCTTGACCTTTGCCCACTTGCTGTGTCCAGACATGGTTGGTTGTTGGTTGAAACTTGAAAGTTGAAAGTTGCAAGCCGGTCCTTCCCCGGTCCTCACCTCTTATTTGTCCACCCCCGCAGCCTCCACGAAAACCGCGGTGCCGTAACACAGCACCTCGGTGATGCCCGGGGCAATTTCAGTGGCGTCGTAGCGAACGCCCACGACCGCGTTCGCGCCGAGTTCCCCGGCATGGGTGAGCATCAGGTTGAAGGCGTCTTCACGCGTGCGCTCGCAAAGATTGGTGTAAAGCGAAATGTTCCCGCCGAAAACCGCCTGAATGCTGGCGCCAAAATTTCCGACAATGGAACGCGACCGCACGATGATGCCGCGCACGACGCCAAACGATTTGGTCACCCGGTAGCCGGGCAGTTCAAAGGTCGTGGTCGTCAATGGATGTGTCAGGCTCATAGACCAACGATTGAACACGACGCCAC
The DNA here is from genome assembly GCA_049516755.1 of Verrucomicrobiota bacterium. Classification (GTDB taxonomy): domain Bacteria; phylum Verrucomicrobiota; class Verrucomicrobiia; order Limisphaerales; family UBA11358; genus UBA11358. The sequence continues at coordinate 16,226 of JBEKSU010000011.1, forward strand.
GCGCCGATAAAAGCGAAAAGTTCCGTTGTCCGGGGCGCGGATGGCCTGCCCGCGCGTCTAGGGCGAGAGCCACGCAAACCCCGGCAAATTCCGCAGGCCGGTGAATACCAGCGCGACGACGAGAAACACCCACAACATCATGGGCGATACGATGAACTCGGCCGGCCGGTTCCGGATTTTTTGCACGACCAGCCAGACGCCCTGCGCCGTCAGGGCCACGAGCGTCAGGACGAACAGCGCATTGTCATGCAACGCGCGGAGCAGGTGGCCGTGCAATAATTGATACGCCGCCCGCGTCGCGCCGCATCCCGGACAGTTCAAGCCCGTCAGCGAATGGAACAAACAAATGGGATAAAAACCGTGTTTCGCCGGGTCGAAGAGGAACAGGACCGCGCCCGAACCCAGGGCCGCCGCCACCAGCACGACCACCGTGAAAAATGCGAACGACTGCGGCGCGGCGATTTTCGGCGGCACGGATGGTGATTCAGCGCGCATGGAGCAATTCAGAAGGTTTTGAAATGCCATTCAAGGTTTCCCGGGTGGAGCACAAGATTGAGCAGGGTCAGCGCGAAGCCGAACAGCAGACTTGCCGCCGACAGGATCACCCCGGCGATGGCCAGACCGCGTCCTTCGTAAAGTTCGGGATGCCGGTTGATTTGTGCCAGCCCGATGAGCGAAAAGACCAGTCCGAGGATGTTGAACGGACAACCGCAGCAGCAGCAGAAGCCTGTCGCTGACAAGATGCCGAAAACCAGTCCAGCCGTGGCAAAGGAATTGGTTTTGTGGAATTGGCCCGCCAAGGCGGTCGCCCGCTGTAGTGGTCCGATCACCGGCGGAAAAGTGGGCGCGAACAGTCCCGCAAATTCCGGCAGCGCGCCGAGCGGCTTCCATTCCGGCGCGCCGGGAGCGAGCGTTGGCGTCTGCGCGCTGGCTCGGCCCTCGGCCATCCACTGCCGCAACTGCCCGGCGGTTGCCGGACCGTATTCTCTGCCGTCCACTCCAACGATTTTATACATGCGCGCCTCCCTGCTCTTCCCCGTCTTCCCCGGTCATGCAACCGGCGTCCTGGCACACGCCGCGTTTTGCCTCTGCCGCAAAGTCCAGCAGGATTTTCGCCGCCGGGCTGGTGAATACCTTTTTTGCCTCCTCGATTGCCGCCCGCAAATTTTTCCCGCTGCGGAAAAGCAGATGGTACATCCGCTTCAATTCCAGCCGCTGCTCCGCGGTAAATCCCGCGCGGCGCAGGCCGATGACGTTCAATCCGCAAATTCCGTTGTCGCCGCGGGCAATGGTAAACGGCGCCAGATCCTTGCTGATCGCCGAGCCGCCCTGCATCAGCGCGAGCATGCCGACGCGCGTGAACTGATGCACCAGACAGTTGCCGGAAAGGAACGCGCGGTCCTGGACCACGACATGCCCGCCCAGCGACGTGCCGTTGGCAATGATGATGTGGTCGCCGAGATGGGAATTGTGACCGATGTGTGCCGTCGCCATGAAATAATTATTCGAGCCGACCACGGTTTCTCCGTCGGTTTTGGTCGAGCGATGGATGGTGACGTGCTCGCGGAACACGTTGTGGTCGCCGATGCGCAGGCGCGTCGGCTCGTCCCGGTATTTCAAATCCTGCGGCGCGTCGCCGATGACACAGCCCGCGTGAAACGAATTGTGCTCGCCACAGGTCGTCAGTCCCGTGATATAAACGTGTGGCCCGACGACGCAGTGCGCGCCCAGCGCCACGCCTTCGTCAATCACGGCATGCGGCCCGACGCGAACGGTCGAATCCAGCTTTGCTTTCGGATGAATGATGGCTGTTGGATGAATCACAGGGTAAAAGTGGCTCATCCGGCCTGATTGCCAAGTTCAAAAATGCCGGGTTGCCGGGTAATGCAACAATTTGGTGGGGCGAACGTCCTCGCGAGCCGGGAACCAGGATTGATCAGAGGCGCGCCGACAGTCCCGCCCCAGCGTGCTGAACATGCTTTGTGCCTTCGCCCCTTCGTGTTAAGTTTCACGGGTCGAAATGAGCATAACCATCCAGGCTGGACCGGCGCCGGAGCAAAGTCCGCAATCCGCAATCCGCAATCCGCAATTGCCGGAGTTGCTCGCGCCCGCCGGCGATTGGGATTGCGTCCGCGCGGCCGTTGAGAACGGCGCCGACGCGATTTATTTCGGCCTCGAAAAATTCAACGCGCGGATGCGCGCCGACAATTTCACCGGAGCCGATCTGCCGAAGCTGATGGAATTTCTCCACCGGCGCGGCGTGCGCGGGTATGTCACCCTCAACACGCTGGTCTTCGAGAACGAACTTGCGGACGCCGAAAAATATCTGCGGACGATGATCGCCGCCGGCGTGGACGCGGTGATTGTGCAGGATGCGGGCATCTGCCGCCTTATCCGGCGGCTCTCGCCCGATTTTCCGATTCACGCCTCGACCCAGATGACCATCACCAGCGCCGCCGGGATGGAATTTGCCCGCGAACTCGGCTGCAACCTCGTCGTGCTCGCCCGCGAATGTTCGATCAAGGAAATCGAAAAGATTAATTTGGTGGGGCGAGCTTCCCCGCGAGCCGTTCCCCCGGCTGAAGACGCCGGTGGCGTTGCGACCCCGCCACCCGCCACCCGTCACCCGTCACTGCCTTTGGAGGTTTTCATCCACGGCGCTCTCTGCATCGCCTACTCGGGCCAGTGCCTCACCAGCGAGGCGCTCGGCGGACGCTCCGCCAATCGCGGCGAATGCGCGCAGGCGTGCCGGATGCCGTATGAATTGATTTCCGACGGCAAACCGGTTCCGCTCGGCGACCGGAAATATCTCTTGAGCCCGCAGGATCTGGCCGGACTGGAAGTGTTGCCGGAATTGATTCGCGCCGGCGTTGCCTCGCTGAAAATCGAGGGCCGGCTCAAGTCCCCCGAGTACGTCGCCAATATCACCCGTATCTACCGGCAAGCGCTGGATCAACTTTCGGAGGGACGAGTTACACGAGTCCCTAATTTCAAAAATGTGGGGCTCGCAGATCTCGCCCCTCCGAACGAACGTTATGAAATGGAAATGGCCTTCAGCCGCGGCCTGCACACCGGCTGGTTCGGCGGCACCAACAACCAACAGCTCGTCCATGCGCGCTTCGGCAAAAAACGCGGTGTGTATCTCGGCGAAGTTGCGCGCGTGTTGCGCGATGGCGTGGCCATCCGCCTCGAAGGCCCGCTGAAACCGGGCGACGGCGTGGTGTTCGATGCCGGCAAACCGGAGGAAAACGAGGAAGGCGGGCGCGTGTATGAAGTACACCAACAACGTGCTGCCGGCGTCCCGACGGCAGCTCTGAAATCAAGATTAATCAAGCATGCAAGACAAACAGGCGTGGGCCGGGAAAGTCAGTCCTGCCGGCAAGATGCCGGCAGCACGTTGGAAACCGTCCTGCACTTCGGCCATGGCGACATCAATTTCTCCCGCATCCACGTCGGCGATAAGCTGTGGAAGACCAGCGACCCGGAACTGAACCGGCGATTGCGTCAAAGCTTCGAAGGTGACGCACCGAAATTTCAGCGGCCCATTGAAATCGAGGTGCATGGCGTCGCCGGCAAACCCCTCACGCTCATTGCGCATGATGAATTCGGAAATGTCGCAAAAGTCGAATCATCCATGCCGCTGGCAAAAGCCGAAAAGCAGCCGCTCACAACCGAACGTCTGCGCGAGCAGCTTGGCCGCCTCGGCGGCACGCCATTCAAACTTGACGGGGTGAAAAATAATTTGTCCGGCGAAGTTTTGCTGCCGGTCAGCGAGCTGAATCGTCTGCGTCGTGAAATTGCCAGCGAACTGGAACGACAACGAACCCGGCCCAAACGCTGGACGCTCAACGTGCTGCCGGCATCCTGCCGGCAGATCCATTCCAGAACTTCCGGCGGGACGCCGGAAGCACGTTTGGCAAATCTCATTGTCCTCGTCCGCAACCTTCCCCAACTCGAAGCCGCGTTGAAATGCGGCGTGACGACCGTTTATTGCGAATTTGAAGATCCCAAGAAATATCGCGAAGCCGTGACGCGGGCGCGTGACGGGTGGCGCGTGACGGGTGACGTGAATTCCTCGTCACCCGTCACCCGTCACCCGTCACCCGCAATCTTCGTAGCTCCCCCGCGCATCTTCAAGCCGGGCGAGGAATGGACGTTGGAGCAGTTGCGCTCCTGCAACGCCGACGGTTATCTGGTCCGCAATTACGATCACCTGAAGTTCTTCGCCCGCGACCGGCGCATCGGGGATTATTCGCTGAACGTGGCCAACCGGCTGGCGGCGGATTATTTCAAAAACCAATTTTGCCTGGAACGCGTCACCACGAGCTACGACCTGAATTTTCAGCAGCTCGAAGCGCTGTTGCTGGCCGCGCCGCCGGAGTGGTTCGAGGTGACCATTCACCAGCACATGCCGATGTTTCACATGGAGCACTGCGTCTTCTGCGCGTTTCTTTCCAGCGGCACGGATTATCGGAATTGCGGCCGCCCGTGCGACGTGCATGACGTGAAGCTGCGCGACCGTGTGGGGGCGGAGCACCCGCTCAAGGCCGACGTGGGCTGCCGCAACACCGTGTTCAACGCATTGGCGCAAACCGGCGCGGAATACGTGTCACGAATGATCGAGCTCGGCGTGCGGCATTTCCGCGTGGAGTTCCTCAACGAAACGCCGGAACAGGTGACGCAGACACTTTCAAAATACCGCCGGCTATTGCGGGGTGAAATCACCGGCACCGAACTCTGGCGCGAATTGAAACTGATGAACCAGCTCGGCGTCACCCGCGGTCAGATGGGGAAGTGATGCGCAAAACATGAAACGTGATGAACTTTTCACGTTTCCCGTTTCACGCGTAGAAATACCCATTATGCCGAGCTCGGCATAATGGGTATTTTGCCGGGTACTGAATAATGCCGAGTTCAACGGGGTGATTCCTTAAATTGTTAAGGAATCGCCCCTTTTTTGTTTTCACCACTCGGCATTATCAGAGGCTTTGCAGGAAGGCCAAAAGAGGGTCCGCCGGCCGGTAGCGCCGTATCCGACCCTTGAACGGTTCGGTTTTGGCCAGGGCCTGTTCTTTGAGCGCCAGATTGGCGTGAAGGTAAGCCTGCGTTGTGTCCATGGATTCGTGCCCGAGCCACAGAGCTATGACGGAACGATCGACTCCGTGTTGCAGAAGATCCATCGCGGTGCTGTGGCGGAGGACGTGCGGTGAGACACGTTTGGTTTTTAACAACGGACACGTTTCTTTAGCGGTGGCCGCGTGCTTGGCGATCATATATTCAACGCCGTCCCGGCTGAGAGATCGACCACGCATGTTTGGAAAGAGAGGGTCGGTGGGCCGGCCATTTTGCTCACGCATCCAGTGGCGCAAAGCGGTGACGGCTTCTTTGCGCAACGGGATACAACGCGTTTTGCGTCCCTTGCCGGTACAACGCACATGAGCGCCGCTTCCCAGGATCACATCCTGACAACACAGTCCGATTAACTCCGAGACGCGCAGTCCCGTTTGCACCGCTACCAGCAACAGTGTCCGATCTCGTCGGCCCGACCAGGTCGTTTGATCCGGTGCGGCCAACAGAGCGTCGATCTCCGGTCGCGTCAAAAACTCCATAGGCTTTTTGGTGCACCGTTTACTTTTGATGGCCAAGATACGTTGAGCGACAGCGCCGGCGGCCGGTTCCTGGAGCGCCACGTAATTGAAGAACGAATGGATTGCCGCCAGACGCACATTGCGGCTGCGTGGACTGACGCCACGATCCTTTTCCAGGTGATCGAGGAACCCGGCGACAAAGGGCGCATCCAAATCGGCAATGGCGAGCTTGGTTGGCGGTTTGTTCCAGCGTTCCTGTGCAAAGGCAATGACCATTCGGAACGTGTCCCGATAGTTGGCGATGGTGTGCGGACTGGCATTGCGCTCTCGCATGAGATACTCCGTGAAGTAGGCTTGCAGCAACTCGGAGAAGGTGGCTGGGATTTTCATTTCGCTCCTTTCTCGATGCGCTGCATGCGAAGCGTGGCCAGATTGAGCAGTTCGGGCGTCGCTGAAAGGTACCAGTAACTGTCGCGCACATGAACATGGCCCAAGTAAGTGGCCAGTTCCGGCAGGTGCGCCTCGACATCCGTGTCAGTCCGGTACCAGTTCAACAGCGTGCGAATGGCGAAGTAATGGCGCAGATCATGAATGCGGGGACCGCGGCGGTCGCCGGGTTTTCGCAATCCGACCTCGCAGGCGACCAAAAGGAACCAGCGGTGAACCGTGCAATGAAGCAGTCGCTCTCCACGTTCCCAGATGAAAAAGCTGGGGCTTGATAGCTGAGGGAACAGCCTGTCGCGGAGGCAGGCATACTGTTGGAGCACTTGCACCGTTGAGGGGTGAAGCGGCACCAATCGTGACTTGTTTCCTTTGGCGCGCCGGATGACCAGCACATTGCGCTTCAGGTCTACGTTCTCACGGTCCAAAGCCAGGGCTTCGCCCACACGCATGCCTGTAGCGGCCAGCAGTCCCAGCAAAGTCCCGAGCGTCGCACCTTTGAGTTCGTTGCCGGGAGCGATCCGGTATGCAGCACGGATGAGTTGCAACACCTCTTCGTCGCGATAAAGATACGGAGGTCGGCGACGAAGCTGACACGGCAGGAGTTTTTGCGCCGGAACTTGTGTGCGCGCATCGTGCGCGCTGACATAATCGGCAAAGCGACGCACCATGCCCAACCGGTTGCCGCTCTGCACGGGTTTGATGCCCGGCCGTGCCGCCCATCGAAGGGCCAGCTTTGTGGTGATGAACGAAGCTCCTTCTTCTTGTGTAAAGCGCACAAAATTACGAAGCAAAATCTCCGTTACCCGCAGTTTATATCCAAGCTGACGCCGCAGTTTTAAATACCTGTCCAAGTGGAGGCTCAATGTGTTCATTGCACACCTCCCGGCCAGGGTAATGCCAACCCGTGCAAAGCTTTCAGATCAACCTTCGCGTAAATCTCGGTCGTCTGGGGCAGTTGATGGCGGAGCACCTGGCCGATCTGGGCCAGCGAGGCTCCGTTGCCGAGCATCCGGGTAGCCAGAGAATGACGGAGCACGTGGGCACCCTGATGCCGAGAATGAACCTGAGCACGGGCCAGACCTGTACGAACAACATTGTCGATCGAAGCAGGGCCGGCAAAACCTTCATGCGGCGCATGCTTCTGGATGAATACACGTCGGGACGAGCAAACGGGCCGCCCCTTCCGCAAATAATCGACAAGGGCCTGGCCAACGTCCTCAAGCAGCGGCAACCGATCTACTCGGGCGCCCTTACCACGAATGAGCAACTCCCCAGCTTGCCAGTTAATATCATCCAACGTCAGATAGGCCACTTCGCCGGCCCGCAGTCCCAAGCGGGCTAGGAGCAGTAACATGGCGTAATCGCGTTTGCCTATCTTCCGCCGCCGATCACAGCTTCGCAGGATTTTTTCGACCTGCTCTGCTTCCAAATACCGTGGCAGTTCCGACAGACGCCAGCCCGACACGGTGGGAACGGCGGCAGCCAGGTTTATTGCAATCTGCCCTCGTTGAAAAAGGAAACTCAGAAAGCTACGTAGCACGGCTGCCGTCAACTGAACGGAGCGACGCCCACGGTTGGCCGAGTCGTGCAAGACAAAATCAGTGACATCCCTGGCTCGCAGTTTTTTCAGCCGCGCTCTCCCGCTTGGAAAGCGGAGGGATAGAAAACGCCGAGCGGCGGGTACATACTGTCCCACGCTGGCCGGCATGAAACTGCGCTCCTGAAGCAAAAAATTACTGTAGTCCCGCTCGATAACCTCGATGTCATTACGGGCTGCTGGTAGCGGCGGGACAGGGATAGCATGCGACTGCCGCAAATGTTGGAGCAACGAGCTCATCGTCGCTTGATCTCCGCTGTGGCGAGAAACGCGCTTACAACGAGCCTGGAAAAAAACGGAAACTCGCTGCTCATCAAGTTGTCTGAGCCCGATGCCTTTTTGCTGCAACCACCGGCTGAGATCAGCCACCAGTCTGATCTTTTGCCAGCCATTGTCGCGGCAGTAACCTTGACGCGAAAGCAGAGCGGCGAAGCTTTCGACGTACGGCCCCAATGGGCCAATCTGCAGACAGCGCAGTTCTTCGGCTTTGGGATCAAAATAAACCTTCATAGTGTCATTCCTTTCATGGGTTGAAGTTGTGCAGTGGAAAGACACCCGAATAATGCCGAGTGATGAAAACAAAAAAAGGGCGATTCCTTCGTTTTTTAAGGAATCACCCCGTTAAACTCGGCATTATTCAGTACCCGGCAAAATACCCCAGCTCGCGCAACGATGCGTAATCCTTTGGCCGTTCCGGCGTCGCGCGGCCGATGATGACGTGGTCGAGCACCTCGATCTTCAAAAGCTGGCCGGCCCGGATCAAATCGCGTGTCACCTTGATGTCCGCCTCGCTCGGTGTCGGGTCGCCGCTCGGATGATTGTGCGCCAGCACCACGGCGGCGGCGTTGGCCGCGATGGCGGCCTTGAAAACTTCGCGCGGATGCACCAGCAACGTGTCGATCGTCCCGTCGGTGACCGGCTCGACCCGGATCAGCCGGCGACGGGTGTTGAGCAGCAGGACCTGGAGGGTTTCCACGTTCTTCACCAGGTTTTGCTCGCGCAGCAGTTGAACGATGGCCTCCGGATTGTCGAGCACCGGCGATTCGCGCTGCAAATCCTTGGCCATTTTCCGCGCCAGCGCAAACGCGGCCACCAACGTCACCGCCTTGTCGCGTCCGATGCCTCTGACGCTCCGCAAATCGTCCACCGACGCCCGCGCCAGCGCCTGAAGCGTGCCGTATTTTTGAATCAATTGTTTGCCGATTTCGACCGCATTCGTGCCCTTCAGGCCGGTGCGCAGTAAAATGGCTATCAATTCCGCGTGGCTCAGAGCGTCTGCACCGAGCGCCACAAGCCGTTCGCGTGGACGTTCACTGACTGGTTGGTCCTTGAGGCGCAAGCTGGGAGACATGAGTGAACTTTATTCTGCATAACCGGCAAAATCACGCGGAAAAAATTAGAATGTGGCACCGGCCTCCGGCCTGTGTTTTGGATTTCACAGGCGAGACGCCTGTGCCACTTTAATTGCGAGCGCAGCATGGAATCACTCGCAATAGGAAATGCCGACGGTCTGACGCCTTCGCAACGGCAGGCGGTCGCCGCGCGCGGCAACGTGCTGGTCATGGCCGGCGCGGGCACGGGTAAGACGCACACGCTCGTCGAGCGTTGCCTGTATTGCCTGTGCTCGGAACAGCCGCCCGCTTCGCTCGAGGAGATCCTCGTGGTCACGTTCACCGAGGCCGCCGCCGCCGAAATGCGTCAACGGCTGCGCGAACGGCTGGAGGATAAATTTCGCGCCGCGCCGGGCGAACCGCGCTGGGCTGAACAAATCGCACTCTTCGACACCGCCCACATCGGCACGCTCCACAGTTTTTGCCTCAAACTGGTGCGCGAACATTTCCACGAACTGGGTCTCGACCCGCAACTTGCCGTGCTCGACGCCGGCGAGGCACGCCTGCTGGCGGACGAAACGCTCGATGAGGGACTGCAGGCGCACTACGCCGGACAGGATGAGCTGGCCGGGGCGGTCCAAAAGCTGATTCACGTTTACGGCGGCGGACGCGACCGGGCGATTCGCCAGCTGGTTTTGCGCCTGCACCATTACGCGCAAACCCGGCCCGATGCCGATGGCTGGCTTGCGCGCCAAATTGAAAGATTCGCGTCACCCGCGCCGGACGAATGGCGCGAGTGGCTTCTCGGCGGCATTCAAGCCTGGCGCGATGAATGGTTGCCGGTTCTGGAAAACCTCGGAGCGCCGGTCTCCGACCCGGCACGAAGTCCCAAACTCGCCGTGCCGGAGGCCGGCACTCCAAGCAACAATGAGAAGGCCGCTGAATTGGCGGGCATTCTCCGGCGGTTGCCGAAATTTTTTTCGCGCTCCGCCGCCGCTGAAATTCTGGCGCAAATCATTTCCGCCGACGGCAACTGGCCGGCCAAACGTAAGACCGTTCTTCGCAAACCGTTGGAGAAGTTTTTTGCCGATGCGGCATTTTTGCATTCGCTGGCGCCGGCGACGCAAGGCCACGACCCGCTGGCGGAAGATTGGGACTGGGTGCGCGGCCACATGAGTGCGTTGGTGCGGTTGACCCGGAATTTCTCCGCCCGGTTTGCCGCACGCAAACGCGACGATGGCGTCCTGGATTTTCATGATCTGGAACAGTTCGCGTTGCAGCTGCTCTGGGATTTTGCCGCGAACCAGCCCACCGCGGTCGCCGGCCACTGGCGTCAAAAAATCCGGTTCGTCTTCGTGGATGAGTATCAGGACATCAACGCCGCACAGGACAAAATCATCCAGGCCCTCAGCCGCGAGCCGTTTGGCGTTCCGCCTTCAGGCGGCCGGCAACCCGAACCGCCTGAAGGCGGAACTCCGAACGCAGGCAACCGTTTCCTCGTCGGCGATGTGAAGCAGAGCATCTACCGGTTCCGTCTGGCCGACCCGAAAATCTTCCGCGATTACGCCCAAAACTGGCGCGGAAACAACGGCCGGACGATTTCTCTCGCGGAAAATTTCCGCAGCCGCGAGGGACTGCTCAACTTTGTAAACTCCGTTTTTGAGCCGCTCATGCGCGAGGAAATCGGCGGCATGCGTTACGATGCCGAGGCCCGGCTGCAATTCGGCGCACCCGACCGCCGCGCGGAAACTGGCGCGACAAGGGAGGCTTCGCCGCGCGCGGAATTGCTGTTGCGACTAAAAAAAGGCCGCAACGACGCGGAAGCCGGCACTGACGACCTGGCCGATCTGCCGGAGACGGAAAAAGAGGCGCGGCTGCTTGCCCGGCGGTTGAAGCAACTAGAAGCCGGTAAACACGAAATTTGGGACGCGGACAAAAAGCATTTTCGCCCTGTCGAATGGCGCGACATGGCGGTTCTGCTGCGCGCGCCGTCGGGCAAGG
>JBEKSU010000012.1:0-26886 GCA_049516755.1 Verrucomicrobiota bacterium
GAAATCTTCTGCGGTCACGGCATAAACAAAATTCTCATCCGTGCGCCGGACAAAGACCTCGTTGTTTTGGTTGGTGCCGAAGGACAATTGAACCAGGACACTGTTCGTGTCACCCACCGCCGAACGCAGGGTGATTTGCCGCGCCGGCGTCTCCAGCCCGTATTTGGGCAGGTCGGGCGCGGTCACAACGTCCTGCACAAATTCTGCGACGCGCAAACCGGCGAGGATCTTGATGAACAGCTGCACATTTTCGGTGTCCGCGGGAAATTTTTCGCCGACGATTTGCCAGTCGTTCGAGCCCTGCCGTTGCAATGTGAAATGGTCCCGTCCCTGCACTTCAATTTCCGCGACGGGCGTGGTCAATTCCAGCAGATGCGAATCACGGAAATCATTCGCCGACCCGCGCCACGGCGCCAACGGTTCCTTGGCGGTTGTAACAATGGCGTTCCACCTTTCGCGTCTGGCGTAGACCTGCGTTGGATCATTCGTCGGACTTTTGCCGACGTGAATGGCGGAAATGAAATTGGTGCCGCGGCCGAGGCCCAGGTCAAGTTCGGCGGGTTGCAAACCGAACAGGGTCAAATCCGCCTTCGGGTTGTCAGTGACGAATTGGGTGACGCGCGCGGTTTGGAGGTGTTGCAGGGCATCGGTGATGCGTTCAGCATCGGCGCGCGCCGGAAACGGACGGATCATGCGCCAGAGATGGTTCGTGGCGTCCCGCCGCAGTTCAATGACCTTTGTGCCATTGGTCAGCAGAATCCAATCCAGGCCGCCGTTGTTCATATTCACCAGCGCCGTGTCGCGCCAGTCGTTGGCCGACCGCGGGATGAATTTGAGCCAGTCGGCGTCGGCGACGTACGCGCCGTCCATGCCGACCAAGCGCAGAAACACCTGATCGCCGGGCGGGGTTTTGTTGCCGACCAAAAGCTGCCGGCGCTGGCCGTCAGATTCGATGACGAGCGAAATGCGGGGGGGGTCAAAACCGAATTCGGTGTCGGCATTGTGGTGGTTGCGGAGTTCGGCGGCGCCAATACGGGTGGCAACCGTGAGTTTTTGGAGTGCGTCCAACAGGGCTTCGACGGCGGCCGGTTGCGCGGGATAGGCAATGGGTTTGGTCAGCAGCCACACGCCGTTCGTGCGGTCGGCGCGAATTTCCAGTGCGCCGGCCGGAATCACTTGAACACTGGTGACGGCGGCCGGAAGCAATTCCGGCAGGATGCCGGACGATGCCGGAGCGGCCGGCCGCAGAAGATGTTCAAAAACAAAAATCAGCGCGAAAAGCGCCGCGGCGATCGTGAACCAGATTCCGGTGATTTTTGAATTCATTATTTTCTCCGGGCCAGCCAGACCAGGCAGCCAAACAACAGCACCCCGCCAGGCAATGCGCCCAACAGCAGCCAGCGGACTTCACGCTGCTGGAGCCGGGTCATCACCAATCGGAACTCCTTGACGGGCCGCGGCCCGATGCCTTTGAGCAGCGTGGTGCGGTCGAGCAGCCAGTTGGCGGCGTAGCCAATGAAATCGCTGTTATCCAGGCTTTTGATGGATTGGTTGCCGAAGGCAAACGAATCACCCACGACCAGAATCCGGGGGGTGCCGCGCGCATTGGCCACCCCGGCAACCGGCTTTTGCACAACGGCAGCCATCACCGGATAGGCGTGCGGTGGACTGCCGGGTTCGCCCGCGAGGGTTGCCGCCGGACTGGTAAAGGCCAGTTCATCCACCTGAGGCGCGCCGGCGGGCGGGTTTTCCCAGTCCACCTTGCTGACCGGCCGGGGCAGATAAAGAAACAATCCGAAGCCAACCAGCGGATTGACCACCGGATGCTGGCTGAAACTGGAAATGACCGCATCCTTGCCGGAGACGGTTGATTGTGGATCCTGAATCCAGTCGGAGCCGACGTTCACGCCCCAGCGCGCCAGAATCGGCTCCAGCCCCGTCGGCCGCTTGATGGAAAAATAGTTGAAAAGCACAAACAACCGTCCGCCTTGGGCGAGGTATTGGTCAATTTTCTGAAGCTCGATTTCTGAAAGTTCCGTCCGCGGACCGGCAATGATGAGCAAATTGCAATCCATGGGTATGGGGTTGTCGCCGAACAGTTCAAGATTTGTGACCGCAATGTAATTCTGGGCGAGAAGGGAGCCGAATTTTAAATAGCCCGTCTCGTCGGTATCGCTGAGGGAGGGTTCGCCGTGGCCCTGTAGAAAATACGCCTTGAATGGCCGGGCGCTCGTAACGGCGAGCAGCATCGAAGTAAATGCCTGTTCGCCATTGAAGGCGATCGGGCGGCGCCGGAACTCACGCTCCTTGGGATTGGGCACCTGTTCCAGCTTGACCTGGGTGAGCGAATCGCCCGGAACGATCTTGACCCGATCCTCGCAATCAAAGATGACCAGGTTTTTGTCCGTCGGTGAGTTGAGCTTGTATCGCTCCTTGATTTTTTGCGCCTCCCCCGCGTCGCGCACATAATCCACGGTCGTGACGGAAAAACGGGGATTGGCCGAGCGATACTCGTTTAACAGGGCCACAATGGTCGGATAAAAATCGTCCTGTTTGTCGTAATAGAGGGTGACATCAACATGATTGGTCAGCGATTTGAGCAGGTCCCGCGTTTGGGTCGACAGCTGGACGCTCGTTTGTGAACTCAGATAAAACCGGCCGAAGAAACGCGCGCCCAGATAATTCACCATCACGACCACGGCCAGCACCAGCACGGTGCGCACGGTAACGTCAAAGCCGATTTTCCACCGGCGGCCGGGCGAAAAGCTGGGTTGGGATTTCGGGTCGGTTGGCATTCTATTTCCAGCGGCGGCTTTCCACCACGCGCAAGGTCAGGAACAAAAAGAAAAATGTCAGGCTGACGTAAAAAGTCACCGTGCGCGTGTCCACCACGCCGCGGGCGAAGTCGTGCATCTGCTCGAACAGGCCGAAATAGGACAACACCTGTGACTGCCAGTGTGCGGTCACGGGGATCGCCTCGGCCAGAAACCCGAGCGAAAACAAACTCACGCCAATGACAAAGCTGATCATCGCCGCCGCCATCTGACTGCGCGTCAGCGACGATGCAAAACAGCCCAGCGACAAAAACAGGCAGCCGACCAAAAACACACCCAGATACATGCCGCCAATCGTGCCCCCGTCCAGCGTGGCCGGCTGGTTCGTAAAACGGCGCACCACGAAGAGACACGCGAGCATCGGCAACCACATCACGGTGTAAAACACGAGCGCCGAGGCGAATTTCGCCGCCACCACCTGCAAATCGCCCACCGGGGTGGTCATCAGGGTTTCAAACGTGCCCGAGAATTTTTCCAGCGCGAACAGCCGCATGGTCAACGCCGGGGTCGCCAGCAGCACAATCAGCCAGAAAAAGTAGGTCCGATAAAACATTTCCGTCACCGGCATGGGCGACGGATCGCTGCCGAGATTGGTCATCAGCACCACGAAACTCAACCCGATCAAAAATGTCACCGCCGCGATGATCACGTAGCCCGAGATGGAGCAGAAAAATGCGGCCAACTCCCGGCGCGCAAGCGTCCAGAAAATTTTCATTCGCCTTCCTCCTCTGCTTCGGTCGGCTTGGTCACCTGCACGTAGATGTCTTCGAGGGAATGGCGGCTGCGTGTCAATTCGCGCAGGATCCAGCCGCGTTCCACCACCAGCGCGAAAATCGCCGGGCGCAGATCATATCCGTCGCGCGGTGTCAGCGCGCAGCGCTGGAATTCGCCTGCACATGACGATACGTCGGATTGTTCGATTCCCGGCACTTGCGACAAGGCTTCAAGCAGTTCGTCCGCCGGCGCGGCGATTTCGGCGATGATCTGGCTGCCACCGGCCATGAGCCGCTGTAGATTGTCGGGCGTGTCGGCGGCCAGGATTTTGCCGTCGCCCATGATCAACATCCGGTTGCACGTCATTTCCGCCTCCTGCAGGATGTGCGTTGAAATCAACACGGTGTGCTTCTGGGCCAGGCTTTTGATCAATTGCCTTACCGCGCGAATCTGGTTGGGATCGAGGCCGATGGTCGGTTCGTCCAGAATGATCAACTCCGGCTCATGCACCAGCGCGTCCGCCAGGCCGACCCGCTGTTTGTAACCCTTGGAAAGCTGGCCGATGATGCGCCGGCTCACCTCCGTCAATCCACATTGCTCCATCACTGTGACCACGCGTTCGCGCGAACGCCGCCAGCCCAGGCCCTTGAGCCGCGCGCGGAATTTCAGGTATTCCCGCACGCGCATCTCGGGATACAGCGGATTGTTTTCCGGCATGTAACCGATGCGGCGCCGCACTTCATCCGACTGGTGAAAGACATCGAAGCCCGCGACGCGCACCGTGCCGGCCGTCGCCGGCATGAAACACGAGAGAATCCGCATGGTTGTGCTTTTGCCCGCGCCGTTCGGTCCGAGCAAGCCGACAATTTCGCCGCGCGCGACCGTGAACGAAATGCCCGCCACCGCCGTGCGTCCGGCATAGCGTTTCGTCAAATTCGCCACGTCAATCATCGCCTGATCATTCATTGGAGCTCAATGCGGAGTTTAGCCATAAAATCCCGCTTCCGGCCAATCAATTCTGCGGCGAAGAACCTGGCCGGTTTCCTTGAATGGGCAAAACCGCCGCTGGTTGCGTTCAAAATTATGCGTGCCGGCTTGACTTTGCTCAACCGCAGGCGCAAAAGCAATCCGCAGTGTCTCCGCCGCCTGACAATTTTTACGCCGACTGGCGTCCGCGCTTCGACGCGGGGAATGTCCTGCGCGACGAAAATGATCCGCCGCCGGAACGCCTGCTCCAGGCCATCTGGCACCACCAGCGGCTGCAGCGCGACCGGCTCCAGACCGCCGATGGAAAATCGGTCCGCGTTTTGCATCCCGGCTTTGCGAGCGTCGAAGGCGGGCCGGATTTTCGCGGCGCGGTCATTCAAATCGGCGACGACGCGCCGTGTTCCGGGGACGTGGAGATTGACCTGCGGGTCGGCGGCTGGCGCGCCCATGGTCACGACCGCAACCCGGATTTTAAAAATGTCGTGCTGCACGTCGTTTGGGATGAGACAGTCCAAAGCCCAAAGTCCAAAGCCCAAAGTCCGCTGGCGGTTTTATCCTTGAACGACAAACTGGATGCGCCCCTGGCTGAACTCGCCTTGTGGCTGGAAAATGATTCGCCGCGCGTCCTGCCCGAAAATTTGCGCGGCCAATGTTGCCTGGTGTTGCGCGAACTGGATGAAACGCGGCAAGGCAAAATTTTGGACGCTGCCGCCCGCGTTCGTTTTCAGGCCAAAGCCGGACAATTTCGCGCTCGCGCCCGGCACGTCGGCTGGGAGCAGGCGCTGTGGGAGGGTTTGTTCCGCGCGCTCGGCTACAAACACAACCTCTGGCCGATGCAAAATCTCGCTGAATCGCGTTTGCGCTGGGCGCCCGGGGCGGACACGGCTTTCGCCCTTCAAGCCCGGCTGCTCGGCATCAGCGGTTTGCTGCCGGCGGAATTGCCGCGCGCGCAGGCGGGCGGCGATGGTTATCTGCGGCGCGTCTGGGATTGCTGGTGGCGGGAACGCGATGCGTTCAGCGATTGCATTCTGCCGCGCACGGTCTGGAAATTTCACGGATTACGACCGGCGAATCATCCCCAGCGCCGCCTGGCGCTGGCGGCGCACTGGCTGGCGGACAAAAATTTGATTTCAAAAATTGAAAACTGGAGCGTGGCGTCCGTTTTGTCAGACTGTAGCAGCGGACGTGAGTCCGCTCTGACTTCAAATCATAATGAGCCGGCTCACGCCGGCTGCTACGAAGATTCAAGAAAATCCCATGAGTTGCTGGATTCGCTGCGGGAAATTCTGGAAGTGGAGCGCGACGAATTCTGGTCGTGGCACTGGACGTTCCGCTCGGCGCGGCTGAAAAAACCGCAGCCGCTGCTGGGTGATGCGCGGGTGACGGACCTAGCGGTGAACGTGATTCTGCCGTGGCTTTGGACGCGCGCCGCCGAAGGCAAAAATGGAAGGCTCCAGCGCGTCATTGAACACCGCTATGCCGTGTGGCCGCAGGCGGAAGACAATTCCATTTTGAAACTGGCGCGGCAGCGTTTGTTGGGAGTGGGGCGAAGCCGCGCGTTGCGAAGCGCTGCGGCGCAGCAGGGGTTGATTCAAATCACGCGCGACTTTTGCGCGTTTTCGAATGCGGTCTGCGAGAACTGCCGGTTCCCGGAACTGGTGCGAGGTTGGAATGGCGATGCCGGTTTTCCGCCTGTGGAAAATTAAACCATCTGCCGGTTGGCAGCCTGTGCCGCGAAATCACTTCACTTCCAGATTGGCGAACGGATTTTGCAATCCCGCGGATTGCGGTTCTTCCGAAACGGGCACCTTGATTTTTGCGGGGGCGGAATGAGCTGGTTGATGATTCTCCGAAGCCGGCGCCGGGCTGCCTTCAATTTGATGCGGATTTTTGGCGCGCTTGTTGCGCGGCAGCGGGCTGACCATCACATTGATGCCGCGCCCGATGAGTTTTGGCGGAAAATCGGGATTGCCGAAGGGCGCGATCTCGGCCAGAAATTTGTTGATGACCTGGAAGCCGACCTCGGTGTGCGCCATTTCGCGGCCGCGGAATTTGAGCGCGACCTTCACCTTCATGTCCTCGCAGAGAAAATCCACCGCGTGCGTTACCTTGATGCCGAGGTCGTGCGGGTCGATGCGCGGGCTTAATTGCACTTCCTTCACCGTTGAGGCGTGCTGGTGTTTCTTGGAATCCTTTTCCTTCTTGGCCATCTCGTAACGGTATTTGCCGAAATCCACGAGCCGGCAAACCGGCGGCGTGGCGGTGGCGGCGATCTCGACCAGGTCAACCCCGTTCTGCCGCGCCAGATTGATCGCGTCGTTCAACGAGATGACGCCGAGTTGCTTGCCGTCCACTCCAATGACCCGGACTTCGCGGGCGCGGATTTTGCCGTTGACCCGGACAAACGAAGCAGGAGAAAAAGTGCGTGGGGAATAAGGGCGGCTCAAGACACCCTCGTCGGTTGTGGCATAACTGTAAGTTTTGGCATCAGACAAACTGGCACGGCCAGTTCAAAATCTGATATACCAATAAGCCTTTCTGGTTGGACGTGCAAGCAAATAATCGGTGGTAAACTCAAAAATCAGGACCTGATTTGATGGCTTTAAGCGCGGCTTCGTAAACCCGCTTTAACGGTATCTTGGCCCGTACCGCCAGTTTTTTGCACGATTCAAACTCCGGCGCGGCCTGGACCACCTTCCCGTTGAGCCGGCCGATTTTCACCATAATCTCGCCCCGGCGCGTTTTGACCCGGGTGTATTCGCGCCGCAATTTACACCTTTCCGCCACCGTTCGCCGTACGCCAAACGTACTCGTTTCGAGCAAAATCATTTCGCTGAACTTGTCCGCGTCGGTTTCGGCGCACAGGACCGTGAGCAACACCCCGGGACGGTTTTTCTTCATCTGGATCGGCGTGTGAAAAACATCCAGCGCACCCGCCGCCAGCGCAGCTTCGACAAAATGCCCGAGAATTTCCCCGCTCACGTCGTCCAGATTCGTTTCGAGCACGGCCACACGGTCCGTTTCCCAATCCGGCGCTTTGGACTTTGGACTTTGGACTTTGGACACCTTGCCCAAGGCCGCCCGGAGAACATTGGGTCGGGTCTTGTTTTCCCGTGTGCCGAGTCCGAAACCGGTTTTTTCCGCGACCAGACCCTGCATCGGGCCAAATTTTTCTACAAACTCCGCCAGCAGGGCGGCGCCGGTGGGCGTGACCAGCTCGTGCGGTTCGTCGCATTGCGTCAGGCCGATGCTGCGAGCGCCCAAAATCGCCAGCGTCGCCGGGGCGGGCACAGGAAATCGCCCGTGGGCGCAGTCCACCCAGCCGGTGCCTTCCACGACCGGCGCGGCCAGCACGCGCGGTTTGCCGAGCATCTCCAGCGCAAGACACGCGCCAACAATGTCCACGATGGAATCCACCGCGCCGACCTCGTGAAAATGAACCTGCTCCGGCGGCCGGCCGTGGATTTTGCCCTCGGCCTCCGCGATGCGTTGAAACACGGCGACGGATTTTTTCTTCACCCACGCCGATAATTTGCTTTTTACGATGAGTTTCTTGATTTCCGCAAACGTCCGGTTCTCGTCGTGATGATGTTCGTGTTCGTGGTTGTTTGGAGTTCCGGCTTTAGCCGGTCCATGCCGCCTGAAGGCGGAACTCCGAACGTGATGCCCGTGCTCGTGATGATGTTCGTGGGCGCCGGCCAGATGGACATCAAATTTTACGCCGGCGATGCCGGAGTTTTGTCTGTGCGTGATGTGAAGATGATAGCCGCCGAGATTCACCTTCTTCAACCCGCGCTCCAGCCGGCGCGCATCCACACCGAGGTCAATCAGCGCGCCGATAAACATGTCGCCGCTGATGCCGCTGAAAATATCGAGGTAAAGCGTTTTCATTTTTCTGCCAACGCATTGATCTGGCTGGCCGCGTAGCCCGCGCCAAAACCGTTGTCAATGTTCACCACCGTCACACCGCTGCCGCAACTATTCAACATGCCCAGCAACGCGGCGATGCCGCCGAAGCTCGCGCCATAACCGATGCTGGTGGGCACGGCGATGACCGGTTTGGCAACCAGACCGGCGACGACGCTCGGCAGCGCGCCTTCCATGCCGGCGACGACAACGAGCACGTTCGCGCGCCGGATGTTTTCCGATTTTGCCAGCAAGCGATGCAAACCGGCCACACCGACATCGTAAATCCGTTCGACCCGGTTGCCCATGATTTCCGCCGTTACCGCCGCCTCCTCCGCCACGGGCAAATCACTGGTGCCGGCGCAAATGATCCCGATGGTTCCGGGGCGTTTGGGCAGCGGTGATTTTTCAATGGTCACGCAACGGGCAATTTCGTGGTGAATGGCGCGCTTGAATTTTTTGCGCAACGCGCGGGCATGCGCGCCGGTGATGCGCGTGATGAGAACGCGCGCATCGGATGCCAGGATTTTTGCGGCAATTTTGACGACCTGTTCCGGCGATTTGCCGCCGCCGAAAATGACTTCGGGAAAACCTTTGCGGAGCGCGCGATGCGTGTCCACCTGCGCGAAGCCGAGGTCGGCGATGGGCGCGGCCTGAAACGCGCGCAAAACCCGGTCGCGGCTCACTCCGCCCGCGCGGAATTTTTCCAGCAATTGAATCGCTTCGGTAATCGTCACAATCAAATAATATGCGCTTTGTTCAGACGGTCACGGCAAATTTATCGTGTTCTCCGGCGGTCACACGGGGAATATTTAATGATGATGCCGGGACAGCCGTTTCCGGTTGGCGTAAAGATACCAGACAATCAACACATTGATGGCCAGCACGATCAGCAGGCCGAGCTTGGGATGGCTGAACAATTCCGGACGGGGATGATCTGCCATCCTGGGCGCGTGGTGGCGCACCAGTTCATAGATTTCCACCGGGATGAAAAATGCCGACTCACAGATGGTCAGCCAGATGGCCCAGCGGGCGCGAAAGGCCAGTCCCAGCCCCAGGACAATCAAAAACAACCCGCACAAAAACGTGCCCGTCGCCACCGCGCGCACGTTGGCCGGGGTGACGGTGTCCAGCCAGTCGCCAATCCCCTGGAAAAAACGCTGTTCGGGATCGAGATGCACCCAGCGCAAAAACTGGTCGAATACGTCCGACAAATCCTTGTTCGCCAGCGATAATACCCCCAACGCCAGCAGCAGCAGCGCAACGCCTTTGATCAACTTGATCGCCGCGATGAAATATAGTATCGGCGCGCGTTTTTTCTCCGGTGCGGCAGGCGGGTTTGCGTTCGCGGTCATCAACGGATTTTGACAAGCAGCCAGTCCAGCAATTCATCCATGGCAATGCGTTCCTGCCGGCCATCGTCACGAAAACGCACTGTCACCGTGTCCTTTAACTCCGGCTTTTCCCCGAGCGTGTCAAAATCAATCGTCACGCAGAACGGTGTGCCGGCTTCATCCTGGCGCGCGTAACGGCGGCCGATCGAACCGGCATCGTCGTAAAACACATTCATCCACGGACGCAACCGGTCGCGGACTTCAATCGCCTTCTTCACCAGGTCCGGCTTGTTCTTGAGCAACGGCATCACGCCGGCCTTGACCGGCGCAACCCGCGGATGAAATTTCAAAATCACGCGCGTATCGGTTTTCCCTTTGTCATCGGTCTCGGTGACTTCGCTGTAGGCGTTGGTAATCAAGGCGAGAATCAGACGGTCCACGCCTGCCGACGGTTCAATCACGTGCGGGATGTACTGGCCTTTGGCGAGGCCGTTCGCGTCTTCGGTGGCGTCTTTTGACGCCGGTTCCTCCGCCACGCCCATTTTGACGAGGTATTTTTTCCGGTTTTCGTAGTAGCGCCGCCAGAGTTCATCCGATTTTTCCTTCGGCAGCTTCCCCCACGCCGTGCGCAGGTCCTCGTCAAAAATGCCCATCGGTTTGCCGGAGAAACGCTCGTGCTGGCTCAAATCAAAATCGCTGCGCGCGGCGATGCCCTCGAGTTCCTGCGTGCCGAAGGGGAACTTGAACAATATGTCCACGCAGGCGCGGGCGTAATGCGCGAGCTCCTCCGGTTTCTGCCAGTATTCTTCAAGCGTGGTGCGCGGCAGGCCGATGCCTTCGTAAAATTTGATGCGTTCCTCGACCCAATACTTGTGCCACGCTTCCCAGCCCCAGTCCGAACGTGCCGCCGGCATCTTGCCGGCGGAACTGATTGAGGACGGATCTGCCGGCGGGACGCCGGCAGCACGTTGGGCAGCTTCCAGTTTTGCAACTTCCGCCGCGCTTGCCACCCGGCCGCAAATGGCTTCGACGACTTCATCGGGCTTGATGAAGAATTCGAGTTCCATCTGCTCGAACTCGCGGGAGCGGAAGGTGTAATTGCGCGGCGTGACCTCGTTGCGAAATGCCTTGCCGGTTTGCGCGATGCCAAACGGGACTTTTTGCCGCGACGTTTCGAGCACATTCTTGAACTGCGCGAAGATGGCCTGCGCGGTTTCGGGGCGGAGGTAGGCAATGGCCGAGTCATCCTGCACCGGGCCGACGTAGGTCTGGAACATCAGGTTGAATGCCCGCGGGGCCGTCTTTTCCCCGTGGCATTCGGAAACCATCTTGCTGGGTTTTTGCGGACAGGGAATTTCATTGGTCTGATCGGCGCGGAAACGACCTTTGCACGTTTTGCAATCAATCATCGGGTCGCTGAACGTGTCCACGTGTCCCGACGCCTTCCAGATCTGCGGATGCATGATGATGGTGGCTTCGAGGCCGGCGACGTCGTCGCGCTGGCGGGTCATGGTGTTCCACCAGAGTTCCTTCACGTTGCGCTTGAGTTCGGCGCCGAGCGGGCCGTAATCCCAAAAGCCATTGATCCCGCCATAAATTTCGGAGGATTGAAAAATGAAGCCGCGCCGCTTGCACAACGACACGATTTTTTCCATCAGCACGTTTTCTTTTGGTTCGGCCATAGGGCTGGCCAGTGTTTGCGATGCGCGCGGCGCTGTAAATGAGATTTTGATGAACCCAAGGGCGGCCCGGCGCGTGAATTCCACGCGCGCCGCGTGAAAATTTCACGCATTGTGCCGTTGCGAAAAAAACTGCGGGCGGTTTTTATTGGCATTTTGCGGAAAAAGCCGGTTGGCATCGGCATTGCTAAACGTTTTTCAGACTGAAAAGCTGACGGCACGTGCAATGGATTTACGGATTCGACGGACCGTCAACCAGCGAACCAAAACCAAAAAACCTTATTGAACGTATGAAAAGAATTCTGAAACAGAAAAAGGCCTTCACATTGATCGAGTTGCTCGTCGTGATCGCCATCATCGCCATCCTGGCCGCCCTGTTGCTGCCGGCGCTCGCCGCGGCCAAGCGCAAGGCGCAAAAAATCAATTGCGTCAACAATCTCAAACAACTCGGCCTGGCTTTCCGCGTTTGGGAAGGCGACCACAGTGACCGGTATCCCATGGCCCTCAGCACGGTCAGCGGCGGCGCCCAGGAGCAAATTTGGAACGCAGCCACCGCCACTGCTCCGGCAACCGGACCGGGTTCGGCTGCCTATGGCCTGACCAACGTTTTTGTGGTCATGTCCAACGAATTAAGCACGCCCAAGGTTTTGTTCTGTCCGTCTGACGGCCAGCGGAAAGCCACGACCAACTTTCCTTCCCTGCACTTTAATGATCAAAACATGAGCTACTTTGTTTGTGGTGATGCGGAGGAGGCCTATCCGCAAATGATTTTGGATGGTGACCGCAACATTGGAACCATTAATAGCGCCGGCACCCCCGCAAATACGACCAACAAACTCGGCGCGCAATGGAGCGGAGATCCGAACGCCTGGTGGGCTTGGAGCGCCAATGATATGCATTTGAAGCAGGGCAATCTCGGAATGGCTGATGGCCACGCCGAGCAGCCAACCGTAGTTCAGTTGCAGCAGGAACTGGCCACCGCCACCAACGGCGCGTCCACCACGTTCCCGTGGTATAATTTCCCGCAAGGGTCAGGCCACTGAACGCAGGCTGAATTTTACTGTTTCACAAAGCCACAAGGCATCCGCAAGGATGCCTTTTTTGTTTTAACCGGGGGTTCGTCCTGAAGAAATCAAAGGGCGTGGTCGGAGCGGTCGGGATCACCGGTGTCGTTTTTTGTTTCTGACTTTTCCGCCCGCCGCTGCCGGGTGAAAAATTTTTGCAGCCATCCCCGGCAATCCGCTTCCCGGATGCCGCCTGTGATTTCGCAGTGGTGGTTCAGCGTGGGGAATTGCAGCAGGTTCATCGCCCCGCCCGCCGCGCCGCCTTTGGGGTCGCCCGCGCCAAACACCACGCGCGCCAGCCGCGTATGCACCATCGCGCCCGCGCACATCGGGCAGGGCTCCTTGGTCACGTAAAGCGTGCAATCCGTCAGCCGCCAGTCGCCCACGGTTTCCTCGGCCTGCGTGAGCGCAAGCATCTCGGCGTGCGCCGTGGCGTCCTTGAGCCGCTCCACCTGGTTGTACGCCCGCGCGATGATCCGGCCCTCGCGGACGATGACCGCGCCGACGGGCACCTCGTCCGCCTCATAGGCCCGCACCGCCTGGCGCAAGGCCTCGCGCATGAAATAATCGTCGCTGTGCAAATCAATGATGGGTTCGTCCATAAAAATCAGTCCTCAGTCCCAAGTCCACCGTCCCGAGTCCGATACCGCAGAACTGTGGACTGAAGACCGGGAACTGTGGACTCTTCGAGTATCCAGTCGTTGCGTCCGTCAGGATGACAATGGCAGTGCGCCGCGAAGAATCCGCCGCGATGCCGCCAAAACCAGGGCCAGATCTGTTCCCGGTCGGTCTGCGGCAGATTCAACCCGTCCAGCGCGGCGCGGGTGAAGAATTGAAACCGGCCCTCGGTGTGGTCGGGCGGCAGGGTTTTCAGGCGCGGCATGACCTCGAACAAAAACATGAGCCAGTGCGTCCGGCCCTGATAGCCGTGTTCACTGACGAGGCCGGTCAGGTGCAGATCTGCGGGACGCAGCGGCAGCCCGGTTTCCTCCTGCGCCTCGCGGCAGGCGCAGGCGTAGGGCGATTCGCCGATGTCCATTTTCAATTTCCCGCCGCACGGACTCCACAAGCCGCGGTTTGGCTCCTGCGCGCGTTCGAGCAACAGCACTTCTTCGCGTTCGCTGAAACAGTAGAGCAGCGTGGCGACCTTGTAGGGCAAAATCATTGCGAGGAATTTTGAATTTCGTTTGGTGAATGTCGAGAGCAGAAACAGGAGCCACAAATTTCCATTGCGACCCGGCTTAAATGCGGTAGGATTAAAATTTCCGCCCCGAAAGTTTTCGGGGAGAAGAATAAAATCCATGAAAAGTTACGATATTGCAGTCATTGGCGGCGACGGCACCGGACCGGAGGTCACCGCGGAAGCCCTCAAGGTGGCGGAAGCCGCCGCCAAAAAGTTCGGGTTCAAACTCAACTGGCATTCCTACGA
Source organism: Verrucomicrobiota bacterium (assembly GCA_049516755.1). Classification (GTDB taxonomy): domain Bacteria; phylum Verrucomicrobiota; class Verrucomicrobiia; order Limisphaerales; family UBA11358; genus UBA11358. The sequence goes on from JBEKSU010000012.1 coordinate 13,948, forward strand.
TTTCGGCGGCGAACGCTATCTCAAAACGGGCGAAGTCCTGCCGGACAGCGCCGTGGATGAGTTGCGCAAGTTCAAGGCGATGTATCTCGGCGCCATCGGCCATCCGCAGGTCAAGCCAGGCATCCTCGAAAAAGGCATCCTGCTCCGCCTCCGTTTCGAACTGGAACAATACATCAACCTCCGGCCGGTAAAACTTTACCGCGTGCAGGATTGTCCGCTGAAGGACAAGGGGCCGGAGGACATTGATTTTGTGGTCGTGCGCGAAAACAACGAGGGCCTTTACATCGGCACGGGTGGTTTTGTGTTCAAAAACACGCCGCACGAGATCGCCGTGCAGGAATCCGTCAACACGCGCCGGGGCGTGGACCGCTGCCTGAAATACGCCTATGAACTGGCCAAAAAACGGCGCGGCGCCAAGCCGTGGAAAGGCCTCAAGCCCGAGGACGTCAAGGACGGCAAAACAGCCCAGTTGACGCTCGTCGGCAAAACCAATGTGCTGACGTTTGAGTTCGACCTGTGGGAACGCGCCTTCCACGAAATGGGCGCCAAGAAGTACCCGACCGTGAAGCGCGATTACGCCCACGTGGACGCCACGTGCATGTGGTTCGTGAAAAATCCGGAGTGGTTCGATGTAATCGTCACCGACAACCTGTTTGGCGACATCATCACCGACCTGGCCGCGATGATCCAGGGCGGGCTGGGCGTTGCCGCCGGCGGCAACATCAATCCCGAGGGCACCAGCATGTTCGAGTGCATGGGCGGCAGCGCACCCAAATACACCGGCAAGAACGTCATCAATCCCATCGCCGCCATCAACGCGGGCGCCATGATGCTGGATTTCATCGGCGAATCAAAAGCCTGCGCAGCCATCGAGGCGGCCGTCGTCAAGATCATCAACACCAAGATCAAGTCGCTGGCCGCCGGCAAAATGGGCTACGGCACACGCGAAGTCGGCGACCTGGTGGCGGCAGCGCTTTGATGCCGGGGCGGCGATGAAAAGCCTGACCGAACATCTCTGGTTTGAGACGCCGCACCGCCGCGATTATCTCAACATCACGGATACGGTCGAACAACTGGTCCGCAAGAGCGGCGTGCAGGAGGGGCTTTGCCTCGTCAACGCCATGCACATCACTGAATTTATTGAGGTCAGTTGCACAAAGTTGTGATTACGAGCTGCCCCTATTAGATCGCTTACAAATTTTCTCAAACAGGCAACGTTCAGGGGAGGCTTCAGAAATTCCACATTTCCAATAATATGAACTGGGGCCTAGTTTTCTCGGAGCTAGTATGGGAGGTGCGTAATCAAGAAACTTTTGAATTTTCTTTGTCATCCTGCGCGACGGGGAGGTGATACCGCGCTCCCAATTGCTGACCGATACAGAAGAAATTCCGACCTTCGCTGCAACATCTGTTTGCAGCCAGTGTAATTTCAAACGGTGTTTCTTGATTTGCTCACCGAGAGTCTGTAGCTGCAATGGAGTTCGCTGGTTTAATTTCCAATGTCGTGGATATGGCCGGCATGGTCGGGAAATTTGAATGGGGCAAAGTGAGAGAAGGAGCAGTATATTTTTTATGTGGAGTGGTTGCATAAATTATCATGCAACCATTACTACCTATCTTGTGGCAACTTAGTTATCCCATCGGCGTTTGTTAAAGTCAGCCGCCGGCCTGAACGGCTTCAAGCTCGATCTCGAACAGGAGGTTGTCCCGACAGATATCGCAACACGCGTGGACCACCGGCATGGACTGCTGTCCGTGCCGCGCCAGCCAGTCCGTAAACAGCGGTGCGTTGGCGGGGTGTTTGAAAAAAGCCGTGGCGAACGCCGTATCCGCAAACGTCATCCGCCGCGATTCAAGAATGGCTGCCACCACCTGCATCGAGCGTTCGATTTGCGCCCGCGTGTCGCCGATGTGTTCCGTTTTTCCGTCGCGCGCAATGCTGGCCGTGCCGGAAACGAGCAGCCGGCGGAATCCGGCGCACCCGATTTCCACCGCGCGGCTGAAGGCGCTTCCGTAGGCTGACGCCGGGCACTGTTCCGGCGACGGGGCAAAATGCAGCACCGGAGCGGCCTCATCATGCGGACGGATGGCCCATGCGGCGGCGGACAACGCGGCGCCCATCGGATTGCGGCCGCCCACACCCGTGCTGGCGGGCAGACTGTCCGGTCGCAGTTCGTTGCGCGCGAAAATGTCGTTCCGCACGCGATTGAACTCCCCGTACCACGAAAGCAAGTCGTCGAGATAAAACCACGTCCGCGCGATGTCTTTCATGGTCATGCCCGCCGCGGCCAGGCCGGCTTGAAGTTTTTCAAAAACTTCGCGGGCCTGTTCCGGTGGCGTGGCCTGCGTCCGTGCCGGCAAAATCGGGTTGACCATGCAATGGGTGGCCAGGGCATCGTCCCAAGTACGGCTCACAACGCCGTTGCCGCCAACGGTCCGGACGCGCGCGCCGGTGACGGCGTGGATCTGCATTCCAGCGATGGCATTATCGGCGCAACCGGCTCCCTCCACCCAGGTGATCGGCAGTTCGGGGTCTTCCAGCGCCTGGCGCAAGGTTTTGAGTGTTGCTTCGTATGCTGCCGTCGAACCGAAAACAATTTGTCGCACCACCGTGGCATCCCGCGAGTTCAACGCTTCGGCGAGACGCCTGGCCATGGCATTGATGGATTCGCTTTTCATCGGCGTCACGGTCAAATGCAGTTCGGAGACGGGCGAGGATTCAACCGCGACGAGGTTCAGTCCATCGCCATGCTGGCGGCGGATGCGCGCGGGCGCGGGACAAGACTGGGCTGAACTCCGGGAAGGCACGGTTTTGGCAGGCATATACATCTCCTTTGTTACGGCAGTTGCTGTTTATTATGACGGAACCGGTAGCATTTGAGTTACACCAAAATCGCCAATGACCGGTAACCAACCGGTCATGCTGTCCGTCCAATACCTTGGTTGTAATTCCAATCCCGGCAACGCCAGGGCGGGCAAAGGATTTACACGTCGTATCATGCCATGAAAACATCGGTGATTTCAGCGCTGGTCCTGACGGTCGTCATGACCGGAATGATCGCCACCCGGGCGCAGACCGGTCCGTATGAAAGCCCGGCCCGGCTGTCGCCGGAGAGTGAAATTGACCAACTCGTTTTCAACCGGCTGAAACAATTGGACATCCAACCGGCCAATCTCTGTTCCGACGCGGTGTTTGTCCGGCGCGCCTACCTGGACGTGATCGGTACCCAGCCGGCAGCGCGCGAAGCCAGCAGCTTCATCCTGAACCGCGACCCGAACAAACGCGCCAAGCTCATTGACCAGCTTCTGGCGCGCGATGAATTTGCGGATTACTGGGCGATGAAGTGGAGCGACCTGCTGCGGGTGAAGGCGGAGTTCCCCATTGATTTGTGGCCCAACGCGGCGCAGGCCTATTACCACTGGATCCGGAGTGCCATCGCGGCGAACCAGCCCTACGACCAGTTCGTGCGCGACCTGCTCACGGCCAGCGGCAGCAATTTCGAGGTCGGCCAGGCCAATTTTTATCGCGCCATGCAGAACCGCGACCCGAAAGGCATCGCGCAAGCGGTGGCGTTGACGTTCATGGGCGAGCGCGCCGATAAATGGCCCAAGGAAAAACTGGCCGGCATGGCAGCGTTCTTCTCGCAGGTCGGCATCAAGACCACGGCGGAGTGGAAGGAGGAAATCGTGTACTGGAATCCCGCCTCGACGAACGCACAAACGACGGCGACGTTTCCCGACGGAACGACGGTCAAGCTCTCAACCGACCGCGACCCGCGCGAGGTGTTTGCCGACTGGCTGATTGACGCGAAGAATCCGTGGTTCGCGCGTAACATCGTGAACCGCGCCTGGTTCTGGCTGCTGGGCCGCGGCATCATCCAGGAACCGGACGACATCCGGCCCGACAATCCGCCGGTCAATCCCGAACTATTGGCGTATCTGGAAAAGGAACTGATCGCGTCGCATTACGACTTGAAACATCTCTTCCGGCTGATTTTGAACTCGCAGACCTACCAGTTGTCGTCCATTCCCCGGAGCAACAAACCGGAGGCCATGGCCAATTTCGCCTTTTACCCGGTGCGCCAGCTTGATGCGGAAGTGCTGTCGGACGCCTTGTGCGAGATCACCGGTACGACGGAGAAATATTCCAGCTCGATCCCGGAGCCGTTCACGTTCATTCCGGAAAAGGAGCGCTCGATTGCGCTGCCGGACGGAAGCATCACCAGCGCATTCCTGGAAATGTTCGGACGTCCGCCGCGCGACACCGGCCTGGAATCCGAACGCAACGACACTCCCACCGCCTCCCAGCGGCTGCATCTGCTGAATTCGAGCCACATCCAGCAAAAAATTGAGCAGAGCGGGAAGTTCAAGTATCTGCTCAAGACCCTGAGCAATCCGCGGGATGTGGTCACCGGATTTTACCTGGCGATTCTCTCGCGTTTTCCGACGGAGAACGAACTCCAGGTTGCGGTCGGGCATTTTCCGACCGATGGTACTGACAACCGGGCGGCGGCGCTGGACGTCGCGTGGGCTTTGATCAACAGCAAGGAATTTCTTTACCGGCACTGAACCAAACCGGTTTGCTTATGAAAACAAAATATTTTGATTTTGAAAAACAGCGGCCCCGCATCAGCCGGCGCGAGGCCATCCGCCGCGCGCTGTTCGCCACGAGCGGGCTGGTGTTGGCGCAGCATCTTTCCTTCCGCGCGTTTGCCGCGTCGCCCACCGCCCGCGCCAAGGCCGTCATTCAAATCTGGATGTGGGGCGGGCCGTCGCACACGGACATTTTCGATCCCAAGCCGGAGGCGGGCTACGATTATTGCGGGCCGCTGAAATCCCCGATCGAAACCAATGTTTCCGGCCTCCGCATCTGCGAACTGCTGCCGCTGCTGGCGAAGCAGGCCGACAAGTATTCCGTCATCCGCAGCATGACGCACGGCAACTTTGCCCACGAAACGGCGTCCTATATCGTGCAAACCGGGCGGCAGCCGGGCGGACGGCTGGTGTATCCGTGCGTGGGCGCGGTGGTGTCGCTCGCGAAAGGCTACGAGTCCGGCTACAAGGGATTGGTTCCGCCTTACATCGTGCTGACGGAGCCGCAGGGACGCTTTGACGAGGCGGGATTTTTGGGTTCGCGCTTCAAGCCATTCGCGACGGGCGGCGATCCGTCCAAGACGCCGTTTGCGGTGGAAGGCGTCGTCGCCCCGGGCATCACTGAAGAACACCAGAAAGACCGGCGCGAACTGCTGCATCAGCTCGACACGCTGGCGCAGGCGATGCCCGCCAATCCGCAAATCGCGGCGGCCACGCAGGCGGAAAACCGGGCTTACGACATGATCCTCGGCGACGGGGCGAAAGTGTTTGATCTGTCGCAGGAAAAGCAGGAATTGCGCGACCGTTACGGCAAAAGCAAGTTCGGCCAGTCGTGTCTCGTGGCGAGGCGGCTCGTCGAACGCGGCATTCCGTATGTCACGATCAACTACGGCGGCTGGGATACGCACAAGGATAATTTCGTGACGATGCGCCGGCAGTTGCCGGAAATGGACAAGGGGATGGCGACGTTGCTCCAGGATTTGTCCGAACGCGGCCTGCTGGACAGCACCATCGTCTGGTGGGGCGGTGAATTTGGCCGCACACCGAAAGTCCAGTGGGAGGCGCCGTGGAACGGCGGGCGCAACCATTGGGGCAAGGTTTTTTCCGCCCTGCTGGCGGGCGGCGGATTCAAGGGCGGCCAGGTCGTCGGCGCGTCGGATGCGAAAGGCGAGGAGGTCAAGGAACGTCCGGTTTATCCGGTGGATCTCATCGGCAGCATCTACGCGCAAATGGGCATCGAAGCCACGACGAAACTGCCGAATCCCGAAGGCCTGCCCACCTTCGTCATGCCCGGGGCGGATGACGGCATCAAATCCGCCGGGCTGCTGAAGGAAGTCATGCCGGCATGAGCGTTGCTCAAAAATTGGAAAGAGCCTATGCCAGGCGCGATAGCGTCTTGGACTGCGGCAGCCCTCTGCCGCCTTTGATCGGCCAGTGGCGGTTCGAAAAACGCCAGAGGACTGGCGCAGTCCAAAACCTCGCGGCGGTTTGGACGATGGTTCTGTTTCTGGCGCTGACGCCTGTCGTCCAAGCCCAGAACGCTCCGCACATCGGCTATGTTTATCCCGCCGGGGGACGGCAGGGCGCGACGTTTCAGGTGGTGGTGGGTGGGCAATATCTTTCCGGTATCACCAATTTCACCGTGGTCATGGATGACAATCTGGCGCACGTGAAAATCCTCGGTTACGAGCGCCCGCTGAATCCCAAGGAACAGCAGGCGTTAAAGGAAGAGTTGAACAAGTTCCAGGAAAAACGGAAAGGCGGCGAGCGGCTTACCGGGGCGGATCTGGCAAGGCTGGATGAAATCAAGCGCCTGCTCACGCAGTTCGGACGGCGTTCCGCCAATCCGGCCATCAGCGAATTCATGACGTTGCAACTCAACCTGGCCACCAACATCGCGCCCGGCGACCATGAAATTCGTGTGCGGACTCCGGGCGGATTGTCCAATCCACTGAAGTTCTGCGTGGGGCTGCTTCCAGAAACCACCAAGCTGGTCTGGAAAGCCGTGCCCAAGGAACGCGGCAGCATGGATCCCGTGATGCCGCCGCCCACCGAGGCGACCGTGAAGCTGCCCGCCACTATCAACGGCCAGATTTTGCCCGGCGGCGCGGACCGTTATCATTTTTGGGCGCGGCAGGGCCAGCAACTCATCATTGCCGTCGAGGCGCGGCAGATCATCCCGTATCTGGCCGACGCGGTGCCGGGCTGGTTCGAAGCGATGCTGACGATTTACGATTCCAAGGGCAAGGAAGTGGCCAGCGCGGAACGATACCGGTTCCGCCCGGATCCCGTCATCCATTTCGAAGTGCCGAACGACGGCACCTACACTGTTGAGATTCATGATTCGCTTTACCGTGGCCGCGAGGATTTTGTCTATCGCCTCACAATCGGTGAACTGCCGTTCGTTACCGGCGTTTTTCCGCTGGGCGGCAAGGCGGGCGAAAAAACCTCCATCGCGCTGACCGGCTGGAATCTTCCGGAGAAATCACTGGAGCATGACAATGCCAAAGCCGAAATCACGTCGCTGCCCGGAAAATATTTCAACACCGTTCCATTTGCCGTGAACGATTTGCCGGAATGCGTGGAGCAGGAACCGAACGATTCGCCGGAAACCGCCCAGGCCGTCACGCTGCCCGTCATTGTCAACGGGCGCATTGACCATCCCGGCGACTGGGACGTGTTCCGGTTCGAGGGCAGGACCGGCGACCCGCTGGTGGCGGAAGTTGACGCGCGGCGGCTCGATTCTCCGCTGGATTCGGTGATCAAGCTGACCGATGCAAACGGTAAACAACTGGCGTTCAATGACGATTACGAAGACAAGGGTTCGGGACTGAACACGCACCACGCCGATTCCTATTTCAGCACGGTCCTGCCGACAAATGGAACCTATTATCTCTGGATCGGCGACGCCCAACACAAGGGCGGTCCGGAATACAGCTACCGGCTGCGCCTCAGTCCGCCGCAGCCTGATTTTGCGCTGCGGGTCGTCCCGTCCAGTCTCAACGTCCGCGCCGGCGGGAGTGTTCCGCTCACCGTTTATGCCCTGCGCAAGGACGGGTTCACCAACCAGATCACCCTGATTTTGGACGGCGCGCCGGCGGGTTTCAAATTGACTGGTGACACCATTCCGGCAGGTCAGAACCAAATACAGGTTACGCTGACAGTTCCCCTGGCAGCGCCGGCTGAGCCCGTCAGCCTAGGCTTGCAAGGCTGCGCGTTGGTTCAAGGACGGGCGTTGCTGCGGAAGGCCGTGCCTGCCGAGGACATGATGCAGGCATTTGCCTATCGTCATCTGGTCCCGGTCAAGGAACTGGAAGTCGTCGTGTTGAAACGCCCGAATTCAAGAGCGACGATGACAATTCTTAGTGCGACCCCGGTGCGAATGACTCCCGGTGGGACTGTTCGGATTGAGGTTGGCCTGTCCGGGCCGCGGATTGCGGAGCTGGCACAGTTCGAATTGAGCAATCCGCCGGAAGGGATAACAATCCAGAGTGCATCACCAGTCCGTGACGGCGTGGAGATTGTGCTGCAAACAGATGTCGCCAAGGTCAAACCTGGTTTAAAGGGAAACCTCATCATCAACGGCTACGTGTCGCGACCGGTGGAACCCGGAGCAGCCAAATCCAAAGCAAACAACAACCAGCGGATGTCCTTGGGCGCCTTGCCAGCCGTCCCCTTCGAAATCACCCCGCTCCCGTGAGTTTACCGTGATTAAACCCAAAGCCGAAAATATTTTTGCAGGCTGTCGGCACAAACTTGGCAACCAAATTTCCAGACAAAGCAATGCACCCGCTTTCATGGTACACGTCACCGATAAGCTAACGATGCCAAGCGCGCGCTGGTCAAAATCATCGGGGAATGACCTGTTTCGATTGATTTCGCGGATCATAGCCGAGGAACTCGATCACCTTTTCAATAACCCGGTTGCTTGGCTCATAAATCCCACGTTCCCAGTTTTGGACTGAAATACGGCCAACGCCTAAAAGCTTGGCCAATTGGCTTTGGAGGAGGTGCAGCTCAATTCGGCGCTTTTTAATGTGTCCTCCGAGCGTTTTAAGCTTTCCAGGGACCGTCTGGGTGCATTCCAGAGGCGAGGATAGGGGCAACGCACAGCCTTGATTTGCAGGTGGCAAAATGCCAACGCATGGCACCGCCAGCATTTATATCAACGATGCCGAGGATGGCTTGTTGCATGATTACGATGTGTGGCTCGAGAAACTTGCGCCACACGAGCCGACCTCACAATACCAGCACAATCGCACCGGCGAGGACAACGCGGATGCGCACATGAAACGCCAGGTCATGGGCCGCGAAGTGGTCGTGGCCATCACGAAGGGCAAATTGGATCTCGGCCCGTGGGAACAGATTTTTTATGGTGAATTCGACGGACGCCGCCGCAAACGTGTCCTGGTAAAAATCATCGGGGAGTAAAACCGATTCCCGATAATGGTCGGCACCGATTCCAGATGGTGAGGCGCGCAGCCGAGGACGTCTAATCCATCCTTTCATCGTAGCAGCCGACGTGAGTCGGCTCACTTTTTCCCCTGGTTTTGCATGAGATTGGAGCGGACTGACGTCCGCTGCTTCAGTTTTGATACGATCTCGGCAGACGCCGCCTTACCCAAATGCATCGATTGTCAATCCGGCCCGTTGCAAATAAAAAGGGCGGCCGAAGCCGCCCTTGAATTTTAATATTTTATACCGACAGAAACCGTCTATTGCTTGAGCCGATAGTATTGGGCCGTGCTGTTGATGGTGTTGGTGTAGGGAGTCGTTGCGCTGCCAATGTCGGTGTAAGTACCGGTCGGGCTGGACGCCGACTGGAGCGTGAACGGAGAAACGGCCCACCAGGACACCACAACGTTGATGTTCGTCCCCTGAATGGACAGCGGCATGCGAGGCACAACGGTGGTGGGCACGAGGTCGGAATACTGAAGAATATCCAGTTCATAGCCATTGGTGGCAGGGATGGTGCTGGTGTACTGGTTCATAACGCCGGCGATGGAGGCGGCGATTCTCGGAACGTTCTGGCCGATGACATCGCTGGCGCTGGGGTTGACGTAGAACGAGATGTATTTGCGCCACGCGTTGGTTATGTTCATCGCGCCGGGGGCGAATTGCAGCGATGCTTGATTCAGGAACACGTTGGACACCACGACCAGCGAACCTTCAACGTTCGTTTCCATGTACGGAATGTTTTGATAATCGTTGATGTCGAAATATTTTGGCGCCGGCAACGGATTGCCGCTGCTGAGGGCGGAGGATATGGAATGCGAAGGATTGCTGGCGCTGAGATTAAATTCCAACAATCCGTCGTAATTGGCGACCGGCCCAATCACGCGCACCAGGTCCCCTTGGTTCGGCAGGTCGGCGCCTAAGTCGCCGCCCATGAAGACACAAATGCCCGCCGCACCGTCCTGCATGAAAAATTCCGAACTGTTGCCCGAGCCCGACAGGTTGAACGGCGTTGTTACAATTCCAGTGACGCTGTAAAGGTTCGTCGTGTCGGTGGGCAGCCAGTTGGTGTGGTCCAGCGTGCTCCGCACATAGGCGATGTTGGTGACAATCGGCGTGCGGACATTCACCGCCAGGTAAGCGACCTGGCTGGTGACCGAGCCGAAGGAATTGGCGACGACCACCCGATAATTCCCGGTCTGGCTGGGGTCCAAATAAGTCAAAAGCAATGAACTCGTGGCCGTGTTGGTGATGATCCCCACCCCATGGCCGCTGGCGCCGTCGCTCAAGGGATGATTCATGTCGGGATAATACCACTGGTAAGTGGGGGAGGTGCCCGACGCAACCACGGTCAAAACGACCCCATCGCCCCAATAAGCAACCGTGTTGGCCGGCGGCTGGGTGGTGATGGTGGGAAAACCTGGGATGGTTGAGGCGGAAATGGTAAAATTATCCATGCGGTCCGTTCCGCTGGCTGAAATGGTGGTGGTGCCCTGAGGCGTGTTGGTCGCGGCACCCGAAGACAGATTGGCGGCGCACACGACGCGGAAATAAACAGTGGAGGCATTGTTTAAAGCGGTAATGGAGCTTAAATCAATGGAGTGGGTATAAACGGCGTTGTAGGTGCTGGCACTCCAGGACGGGGCGTTGCTCACGATGTACGTGCTCCCAAACTGGGTGAATGAGCTGCCATCGGTGCTATATTGGAGGGCAAAAATTCCCGGCCCGGTGCTGCTGCTGATTTGATCATAAGAAATGGTGACATTTTGAAAACCGATGGTGCTCGCGGAGAACTGCCAATAATCACCCACCGCCCAGGTATTGGCGCTATAAGAGTGCGACGACCCATTGCCAGACGAACTGCTGTAAGTCGCAGCCCCGGCGTGTGAACCAGAGGCGCTGCCGTAGCCAATTTCCGGGCTATATGGGCCGGCAGTGGTGGGCACGCTGGTTTCAAAGGTCCATTTGGCAATGGTATCCCCAAAGGCGAGGGGTGATGCCAGGAGAATGGCGGTGAGACAAGGTAACAGGCATTTTGACTTCATAACACGTATTCAGGTTGAGGGTTCGTTTCAGACGGTTTGGTTCACGTTAAACAGATTGCAAATGGTTTTAGTGCGCATCGCGGTAAGGCGGATTCCAGATCACGGGCGACCAGGTGTATTCCTGCGCGGTGGCGGGACTCACGTTTCCACCGCCTCTAATCACGTCGGCCTTGAAATATTCGACATGGCCATCGACAAAGACGATGTTTCCGCCCTTGCTGTGCCGGGAAGCAAAACTGCGCCAGCGAGCTGCCGGAAGGACGGAATTGTAGTCCGGTGAAGACACATCGTTTTCTATGCTTGGGCTAAAGGCGCAGTCAAACATGAAAACCGTTTCTACCGGCCTTTTAATCTGGGTTATCCTGGGCATTTGTGGGTAAGTGTAGCAGGTAGTTGAGATCGGGGAATATAATGGTTTATTGTGCTTTAAATCAATGTTCATGACATAGCTGAAGAATCCATCCGCGCCGTGCGGTGGAGAAGAGGCGTCTATTATTGCAAAGTCATTGCCCACCATCCGTGCCGCCGTGCAACTATATATTTTGCCCAACTCGCCCGGGAAAGGAACAATCTTGGAATTTTGTTTTGCGTTGGTGGCGTTGGCGAGGGCATTGGATGTGTAGGTGGAGAGAGGCCTTTCCGCCACCAATGGCGGCAGCAGATTGAACCAGGCGCATTGTACTGTCAGGGATTCGCCGGCCCCATACGTGCCGCTGGAATCCGTGCCGTCGCGCGGAATGCCGTCATTGGAATCAACGCCATACATCTGGAGGGCGAGTCCCCACTGCCGCAGATTGGAAACGCAACTGACCTGTTTGGCCTTGTCCTTGGCCAGGGAGAGTGCCGGCAACAGCAGCGCGGCAAGAATGGCGATGATGGCGATGACGACCAGCAGTTCGATCAAGGTGAAAGCCCGCCGGGTTTGCCGGGAATGAAAATCCGCGAAAACTGTTTTTTCAATTTGTCTTCCACTTATTATTAACATTAGTCAATCTTTCAACGCCGTAACATCTAAAAAACTGTTTATGGATTTTTTCGCACGGATTTCCTTCGCAGGCAAGAACTTCCGAGAAAAGTTGTTAACATTTTCACACTATTCACAAAACCGTAACCCGCCCGACACACCGCTTGCGTTTCAGAGGACGAAAGCGCATTTTCCCTGACGCGACCGAAAAACTGCCAATGAAAAAATATACCTGGATATTGCTCCTGGCCTTAGCTGCCGGCCTGCGGGCCGCCGATGCCCCCAAAACCAATGCGCCCAATTTGCTTGCCGGCTCGCCGCGCCAAAGCGAAGCGACGGCGGGCACCAACGAGCCGCCCGCCGCGAAAGTTGAAGCCGCGACGATTCCCGACGCCACCCACAAACCGGTCTTCACGACGAACACCGTGGCCATCGCCGGCCGGCGCGTGACTTACATCGCGGAGACCGGGATGCTGCCCATTCTCAGCACGGACGGCACTGCCCGGGCGTCGGTTTTTTACGTGGCTTACACGCGCGTTGACAAATCCGAAATCCGAAATCCGAAATCCGAAATTGAACAGCGGCCCGTCACATTTTGTTTCAACGGCGGGCCCGGCTCGTCGTCCGTGTGGCTGCATCTGGGCGCGCTGGGTCCGCGCCGCGTGAAGATGAACGAGGACGGCACCCTGCCGCCGCCGCCGTTCGGCCTGGTGGACAACGAGTATTCCATCCTGGACGCCAGCGACCTGGTGTTCGTTGATCCGGTGGCCACCGGGTTCAGCCGCCCGGGCAAGGACGAAAAGGCCGACCAGTTTTTCAGCGATTCCGCCGATCTCGATTCCGTGGGTGAATTCATCCGGCTCTGGACGACGCGGCACGAGC
>JBEKSU010000013.1:0-25893 GCA_049516755.1 Verrucomicrobiota bacterium
TTTGCCCTTTGAATGGACAAATCCTCCTGCAAAGACAAGCAGAAATATATCCGTTCAATTGCCGGTGATTCCATCCAGGCAATCGCGGACCTGTTTCAACAGTTTATGGGAATTGAACGGCTTTTCCAAAAAATTCGGGTTGTTGCGCAGGGGCGAATTCTCGCCCAGCATGTCATCGGTGTAACCGCTGGAGTAAATGACCTTGAGTCCGGGCTTCTCCGCCAGCAGTTGCGCCGCCAGTTCGCGGCCGGAAATGCCCTCGGGCATGACCATGTCGGTGAACAGCAGATCAATCGTGTCGCGTTTTTCCCGCCAGATTTTCGTGGCGCTCCGGCCGGAATCGGCCTCGATGACGTGATAGCCTTTGCGTTCCAGCAAGGTTCGCGCGAGTGAACGCACGGGAGCTTCATCTTCGACCAGCAGAATGGTTTCATTTCCACCGCGGACTTCCGGGGCGCGGGAGAATTCAGTCTGTGATTTTTCACTTTCTGGCAGGCGGGGCAGGAAAATGTAAAACGTGGCGCCGGCGTTGACCTTGCTTTCGACCTCGATCCAGCCGTGATGCTGCGCCACGATGCCAAAGACGGTGGCCAGACCCAGGCCGGTGCCTTTGCCGACCTCCTTGGTGGTAAAAAACGGTTCAAAGATGCGCGCCATTTCCTTCGGCCCGATGCCGCAGCCGGTGTCGGTGACCTTCAGCCGGATGAACGCGCCGGCGCGGGCCTTGGGGTTGGCTTGCGCATCGGCTTCGCTGATGGCGATGGCAGCGGTCTGAATGATGAGCCGGCCGCCTTTGGGCATGGCGTCGCGTGAATTGACGGCGAGGTTGATGAGAATTTGCTCCATCATGGTGTGGTCGGCCAGGACGGGAGCGCCACCGGGAGCAAAGTGGGTTTCCAGGCCGATGTGTTCGCCAATGAGCCGCTGCAGCATTTTGCTCGTGTTGGCGACAACTTCATTGAGGTCGAGCGGTTTGGGCTGAAAGAGCTGGCGCCGGCTGAAGGTGAGCAGCTGGCGGGTGAGATTGGCGGCGCGTTCGGCGGCCTTGGCGATTTCGACCAAGCCCGCCGCCTGGTCGGGATTCGGGGATTCCTGGAGCTGGAGCAGGGCGATGTGGCCGAGGATGACGGTGAGGAGATTGTTGAAATCGTGAGCCACGCCACCTGCCAGCTGGCCAAACGCCTCCATTTTTTGGGATTGGCGAAGTTGTTCCTCCAGTTGCTTGCGCTCCGTGATGTCGCGCCCGGTTCCCACCAGGCCGCAAATCTGTCCCTGGTTGTTTCGGAACGGCACCTTGGTGACCAGCAGCGTGCGTTTCTGGCCATCGGGTAAAAGAAAGGTTTCCTCCTTCCCATTGATGGTTTCGCCGGCAATAACCTTCTCCTCCTCGGTGCGCAAGATCGCCGCCCGTTCCGCCGGGAAAAAATCCTTGTCGGACAGGCCGATAAGTTGGGCCGGGTTGTCCCGGCCAAAGCGTTTGGCGAGGGTTTTGTTGGCCATCAGAAAATGGCTGTCCAGGTCTTTGATGTAAACACTGTCGGGCAGCAAATCCAACAGAGTGCGGAGCAGTTCGCGTTCATAAACAATGGTCTCTGCGGCCCGCTTGCGCTCGGTGACGTCACGGACGAAGACGAGCGCGCCCTGGTCGCCGTGGAAAACCGCGGGGACCGCGGTGACCTCCACCTCCACCCGGCTCTTGTCCATGCGCAGATATTCTTCTTCCATCATCGGCAGCGGGCCGTCATTTCCGCGCACCTGCTGCATCCGTTCCTTGACGAGCTCCCGCCATTCCGGGGCCACCAGATCCAGCACAGGTTGCCCGAGCAGTTGTTCCGGGCGTTCCGCCCGCAAGAGCCGCAGCGTGGCCCGGTTCACATAGGCAATGCGTTCCTTGGTCTGCACGTAAACCGCGTCCGGCGCATTGTCCAGCAACGAGCGAAACCGCCGCTCGCTTTCCCGCAGCACCTCTTCGGCCTGCTTGAGTTCGGTGATGTCTTCGAATGTCCCCAACACGCCAAGCACACGGCCGTCCTTGTCGTGCAACGGTACCTTGTTTGTCCTCAACCAGCCCATGCTCCCACCCGGCTTGTTATGTGGTTCTTCGATGTTCAGTTTGGGCTGGTTGGTTTCCATCACCTCACGATCATCAGCCTGATAGCGCTCCGCCATGGGGGCGGCGATGGTGTCGTAATCGGTTTTGCCAATCATTTCTTCGGCATTGGAAAAACCGCTGTCCCTGGCGAACGGTTTGTTGCAACCGAGGAAAACCGAATTGCGGTCTTTCCAGAAAACGCGCTGCGGAATGGTGTCCAGCACGGTCTGGAGCATCAGCCGGGAATTGAACAGTTCCGTTTCCACCTGCTGCTTGCGGCGGCGTTGCAACAGCAATGCCCCAATCAGACCGGTCTGCACCGCCAATACAATGATGCCAATAATCACCGCCTGGTGGTGCGCCTCCCACAGGCTGGGCGTGTGAAATCGCACCTCGCTGCCCGGCGGCAGCTGCGTCTCGCTCAGGCCGAATTTATGCAAATGTCGCGCATCGAACACGAATTGCCTGCTCGCGCTCCGCAACGCCGGCATGGAAGTCGCGCTGCCCGCCCGGATGACGGCGGCAATCTGGCCGCCCGTCTCCGTGGCCAGTGTCCGGTAGAAGATGCAGGACCCGCCGGCCATCCCGGAACCGATATAGGTTTCGGCATAACTAAATATGGGGGCGCTGGAAACGGAACTCAGTTCCTCCAACGCATCGCGCGGCATGAAAATCTGCCCGGAGCCGTCCACCCAGATGTCGTCATAAAACACAATGGTATTCGGGGGCAGGGCCGCCAGACGCTGCCGGGTCTCGGCCATCGTCAATCCCACCAGTTTGATCAACTCAAACCGGTTCCGGCAAAAATCCTCCACCTGTTTGAGGGTCTGTTCCTGAGATCCCGCCTGATCGCTTTCCGCGGATGAAACAAAGGCAATTTGCCGGGTGTCCGGACACAATTGCAATGCCGCTTGCAGGGTGCCGGCCGCATCAATGTCAACCGTGACCCCCGTGGCATTCGTCTGTCCGGCGAGCAGCCGGGTTACCATCTCGCTGGTTCCAACGATGACCACCGACGCCTGGGGCCACAGCTTCGGGCGGGCTTTCAATATGAAATCCGAGGCCGACTCGCCGGAAGCCACGATGACGTCCAGCTTCCGCCCATGATATTTGGTGCGCAGCCAATCTTCGAGTTCACCGCGATAACTGTCTCCAATAAAGCGATCCAGATCCAGATTCTCCCGGTAAACCGCCACGTGGTTTGGCAGTTTCGCCGTCAAACCCAGACGCAACCGGGACATGAAGTCTGAAAAAGACGGCCGGTTGTCTCCCGGGGCCACGACGAGGATTGAAATGGCCGCATTGGTCGAATATGCCGCGCGGGCAGCCGGGGCAAAAAAACCGGCAAAGGCACCCAACAATCCCAACGCGACGGGCAATATGAAATTTTGGCCAACGCCAAAACCGCGAAAACATCGCCCCAAGGGTCGTAATTTTGAGGCCGGGTAATTCATCGTGCGGTTGGGTTTGGCATGAAATGGGAGGCCGGGTCCGTTGGATTTGGCCGCAAAGGCAGCGCAGTTGTGACGCAGACCCGGGTCCGTGCCGCAAAAGTCTCGAAGTTGAAAAAAATCATGGTCCTCTGAAATGTAATTGAATTTAGCACTGAAATGGAAGATTGAAACTGGAAAAGGCAGCCAGATTTTGCCCAACGAATACCCAAAATTGAAAAGTCGCGTGCCGGGCGGGCGCGCGGGTTGTCTGTTTTGAAATGGGGCGTGGGATCAGCCGAGCCGCTTTCGCAAGCCGTCCAGCTGGTCGTTCAGCGCCTTCGGCAAATGGCTGCCGAACCTGGCGTAATTCGCCGTCACGCCATCAGCCTCCTTTTTCCAACCCGCAACATCCACCGCGAGCAGTTGCTTAAGGCTGTCGGCGGACAGGTTCAGGCCGGATAATTCAAGCGCGTCGGCGGTCGGCAGGTTCCCGATGGGTGTTTTCTGCGCCTTGGCCGTGCCTTCGGCGCGTTCACAAATCCATTTGAGCACGCGGCTGTTTTCGCCGTAACCGGGCCAGAGCCATCGGCCACCCTCATCCTTGCGGAACCAGTTCACAAAATAAATTTTGGGCAATTTGGCGCGGTCGGTGCGCTGCGCAAACGAAAGCCAGTGCGCGAAATAATCGCCCATGTTGTAACCGCAGAACGGGAGCATGGCGAACGGATCGAGCCGCAGCACGCCGGCCTGGCCGAGCGCGGCCGCGGTGGTTTCCGAACCGCAGGCCGACCCCATGAACACGCCGTGTTCCCAATCAAACGCCTCGTTCACCAGCGGAATCGTGCCGGGACGGCGTCCGCCGAATAAAATCGCCGTGAGCGGCACGCCTTCGGGATTCTGCCAGTCGGGATCAATGACCGGGCATTGCGCCGCGGGCGCGGTGAAGCGCGAGTTCGGGTGCGCGGCCTTGCGTCCGGACTCCGGCGTCCATTCCCGGCCCTCCCAATCAATCGCTTTCGCGGGTGCGGGCACGCCCATGTCCTCCCACCAAACGTCGCCGTCCGGGGTCAGCGCGACGTTGGTGAAAATGGTGTTTTTGGCGACGTTGATCATCGCGTTCGGGTTCGATTTCATCGAGGTGCCGGGCGCGACCCCGAAAAAACCGCTTTCCGGATTCATCGCGTAAAGCCGTCCGTCCTTGCCGAGGCGAAGCCAGGCAATGTCGTCTCCCAGCGTCGTAACCTTCCAGCCCGGCAGCGTGGGTTGCATCATGGCCAGATTGGTTTTGCCGCAGGCGCTGGGGAAGGCGGCGGCGACGTAATGCTTTTTGCTCTGCGGTGAAGTGAGGCAGAGGATGAGCATGTGTTCCGCCATCCAGCCTTCTTTTTTGGCGACGGTGGAGGCGATGCGGAGCGCGAGGCATTTTTTGCCGAGCAATGCGTTGCCGCCGTAGCCGGAGCCGTAGGACCAGATCAACGGCTCGTCGGGGAAATGAACGATGTATTTGTTTTTCGGGTCGGGTTCGCAGGGCCAAGGAACGTCGGCCTGGCCGGGTTTGAGCGGCGCTCCCACGGAATGGAGGCACGGGATGAATGAACCGTTCGCGCCGAGCTTGTCGAGGACCGCCTGGCCCATGCGCGTCATGATGCGCATGTTGACGACCACGTAAGGCGAATCGGAAATTTCGATGCCGATTTTGCAAATGGGCGAGCCGAAGGGCCCCATGGCAAACGGAATCACATACATCGTCCGGCCCTTCATGCAATCCTTGAACAGGCCAAGCAGTTTTTGCTTCATCTCGGCGGGGTCGGCCCAGTTGTTCGTCGGTCCGGCTTCATCCTTCGTCTTTGAGCAGATATAGGTCCGGTCTTCCACGCGCGCCACATCGCTGGGATGCGAGCGGGCCAGGTAACAACCCGGACGTTTTTTGGGATCGAGTTTGATGAAGGTGCCGCTCTTGACCATCAGGTCGCAGAGCGCCTGATTTTCCGCGTCCGAACCATCGCACCAGTGAATGCGCTCCGGCCGGCAAAGTTCGGCCATTTGCCTGACCCAGGTAAGAACCTTTTGATTTGCCGTTGGCGCGTTTTTTATTGTGCTTGTCATATTGTGCAACCTTTATGCCAGATAACAGTTTGCCTAAATTGCCAGAAACCGGTCGGTTTGAACAGACCAAATTTGCATTTTACCCGCCTTTTGCGCCTTTTGCGTCGCGCCGCGTCCGGCGTTATGCTAACAGTGATTCAGGCATGAAATCATCGCAGGAAATACCTGCCGCGCCCGGCGGCGAAGCCGGCCGGTGCCTCGCCCGCTCGGTCGTGGACACCCTCGCCGAGGAACCGGCGCTCGAGGCGGTGACGATTGACCGCGCGCTCCAGAAAATATCCGTCGCCACGCTTGGCCGGGTGGATATCGAGCCAATTACCGAACGGCTCACACATCAATTTGAGGCTGCCCGGAGCGTCGCCGGTGAAACCTGCGGACTGCTGAATGGCCGGGGCGATTGCCTTTCCTGCGGCCAGCCGTTGTCCGAAACCGAGCGAAACAAAATCGCCATCCAAAACAACGGCCCGACCACCACCATCGCCCGCGTCACCTGCCCGACCGCGCCGACGTTCTGGCGCTGGCGCGACATTCCCTTTCCCAAGGTGGTCCAGCGCGACGTCGAATTTCTGGAACACGCGCAGGAGATTGACGAATGGAAGCCGCAGCTTGCCGCTGCGATGCTTTGCGGCGTTCTGGGATTGACCGCGCATTTTCTGCTGACCGGCAAATGGTCGGTGGCCGCTTACGTTGTCGCCTGTCTCGCCGGCGGTTTTTATCCGGCGGAGGAAGTCTGGGAACGCCTCAAAAAGCGCACCATCGACGTGCATTTTCTCATGATCTTCGTCGCCGCCGGCGCCGCCTGTATCGGGGCGTGGGCCGAGGCCGCGACGCTGCTGTTCCTGTTCTCATTTTCCGGCGCGCTCGAACATTACGCGCTCGGCCGGACCCAAAAGGAAATCCGCTCGCTCTTCCGCGACGCGCCGAAGGTCGCCACCGTGCTGGATGACCGGGGTGGCGAGCGCGAGGTCAAGGTCGAGCAGCTCGCGCGTGGAATGCGCCTGCTCATCAAGCCCGGCGCGCAATTTCCCGTGGACGCCGAAATTGCCAGGGGCGGCACCGCCGCGGACGAATCGAATCTCACCGGCGAAGCCACGCCGGTCGAAAAGAAAATCGGCGACATCGCGCTGGCCGGCACGATCAATCTTTGGGGTGCGGTCGAGGTTGTCGTGGCGCGGCCCGCGGCCGAAAGCGCGCTGCAAAAGATCGTCACGCTGATCAAGGAAGCCCAGCAGCGCAAGGCGCCCGCGCAACAGTTCACCGACCAGGTCAGCACCTATTACACTTACGCCGCCCTGGGACTTTCCTTCGCCATGTTTTTTGTCTGGTGGCTTGGCTTCCGGCTCGCGGCATTTGAGTCCGCCATCGAATCGCAAAGCGCGTTTTACCGCACCATGACGCTGCTCGTGGTCGCATCGCCGTGCGCGCTCGTCCTGTCCATTCCGTCCGCCGTGCTCGCGGCCATCGCCTGGGGCGCGCGCCACGGCATCCTGTTCCGCGGCGGCGCGGCGGTGGAAAAGCTCGCCGGGGTCAAAGTCGTCGCGCTCGACAAGACCGGCACGCTCACCACCGGCGAATTGCGCGTCGAAAAAGTCGAAAGTTTTCCGGCCGGCCGCGAAACCGAAGTTGCGCAACTGGCTTACTCGCTGGAAAAACTCTCCACGCACCCGCTCGCCCGCGCCATCATGCGCCACGGCAAACAACAATCGCTGGAACCGGTCGTCTTCGAGCAGTTTGAATCGGTCACCGGCCAGGGATTGCGCGCCCGGCGCGCCGGGGTTGAATGTCGTTTGGGCCGGCGCGATTGGTTTGCCCAGGGCCGGCATGCCGATGTGCTCGCGCTCATGCCCGCGACCGAGGCCGGATTTTCCGAGGTCTGGCTGGCCGAAGGCGATCTGCTGGGCCGCGTCGTTTTGCGCGACGACATCCGTCCGCAAGCCGCATCGGTCGTGGAAGCATTGCGCAAGGAAGGCTTGCGCACCGTGGTTCTGACCGGCGACCGCCGGGCGACCGCCGAACATTTGCGTGACCAATTGAAGCTGGACGACATGCGCGCCGAGTTGAAACCGGAACAAAAAGTCGAGGCGATTCGTGAATTGAGCGGGCAGGGGAGGAAGGTCGCCATGATCGGCGATGGCGTGAACGACGCGCCGAGCCTGGCCGCCGCGCACATCGGCGTGGCAATGGGCGCGCGCGGGGCGGACGCGGCCCTGGAGCAGGCGGACGTGGTGCTGATGCACGACCGGCTGGAAAACTTTCTGGCCGCGTTTCGCCTGAGCCAGCGCGCGCGCCTCATCATCCGCCAGAATCTGGTCGTTTCGATCGGCACGGTGGTCGTGCTGGTTACGTTCGCGCTGCTCGGGAAAATTCCGCTGACGGTCGGCGTGGTCGGCCACGAAGGCAGCACGGTGGTTGTGGTGATGAACAGTTTGCGATTGCTTTTGGGAGGCAACAAGCCCGATGCTTGAGTTTCAGATGAAACGCGGGACCAATCCTTGTCAAAAATTTGTTTCCGAATACGCCCGGTTGTTTCAAAGCGGGAAAAACTTGCCGGCGGGAAATCCGCAAACAAACCCGCCGCGGCGGAAGCTTCCAGCCGACGCGCCGAAAGCGTTGATTTTCTCCCCGCATCCGGACGACGAGTGCATCGTCGGCGGACTGGCCTTGCGATTGTTGCGCGAGGCGAAATGGAACGTCATCAACGTGGCCGTGACGCTGGGCGGCAATGTCGAGCGGCGCACCGGGCGGCTGGCTGAATTGCGGGGCGCGTGCGATTTTCTCGGCTTCGGTCTGGCGGTGGCGGGTTGGGAGGATGTCAATCCGGATGCGCATCGGGAAAATCGTCCGGCCTGGCGGGCGGCGGTGGAAATTGTCGCCGAAATCCTGACGGAACAGCAACCGCGGGCAATTTTTGTTCCCCACGAAAGCGACCGGCACCCGACACACGTTGGCACCCATCTTCTGGTTCTGAATGCGCTGGCAGCGCTGCCCGTTGATTTTGCATGCCATATCATTGAAACGGAATTTTGGGGGCAAATGAACGACCCCAATTTGCTCGTTGAATCGGGCGTTGAAGACGTGGGCGACCTCGTGGCGGCGCTGGCGTGCCACGCCGGCGAGGTCCGGCGCAATCCGTATCACGCGCGGCTGCCGGCGCGGATGATCGATAACGTGCGGCGCGGTGCGGAACAGGTCGGCGAACTGGGCGGGTCGGCGCCGGATTTCACCTTTGCCACCATCTACCGGCTCCGCCAGTGGACGCGCGGCCGGCTGGCAAATGTGCTGAAACAAGGAACCTTTTTGCCCTGCGCGAAAAATCCCGCCGGACTTTTTCAATGAAAACCAAATTCATGCGCGAGGCCATCCGTCTCTCGCTCCAAAAAATGCGCGGTGATCACGGCGGGCCGTTTGGCGCCGTTGTGGTGCGGCGCGGCAAAATCATCGGGCGCGGATGGAATCAGGTCACTTCGGCCAACGACCCGACGGCGCACGCGGAAGTCATGGCCATTCGCGAGGCGTGCCGCCGCCTCAAGACATTCCGGCTCGACGATTGTGAGCTTTACGCGAGCTGCGAGCCGTGTCCGATGTGTCTGGCGGCGGGTTATTGGGCGCGGCTGCGGAGGATTTATTATGCCAACACCCGGCGCGACGCGGCGGCCATTGGTTTCGACGACGATTTTCTTTACCGTGAAATCGCCCGGCCGGTTTCCCGGCGCAAAATTCCCATGAAACAACTGTTCCGCCGCGAGGCGCTGAAAGTATTTGCGGAATGGAAGAACAAACCGGACAAAATTCAGTATTGATGAGTCAGTTGCCGCCTACCGATAGTTTTTGTCGTCCAAGTGGTTGAAATCGATGCCGTCCTTGAAGACGCCAATCGTTACAATTGCGAAGGTGAACACGCTTGTCCCGGGTTCCAGATGTCCGCCGAACGCCTTGTCGGGATCGGCAAAGGTGATGTGGGCGTGGACGCGGCCGTTAATGACATAGCCGTTCATGCCCGCGATGTCGGCCGCGCCGGTGGGATTATTCACAAAAATGTTCTTGGACGGAAAGGTGCCGTTGCTGACGGTGTGATAATGATAACTCCGGACCGAGCCGATGCCGGAGAGGATCACGGCGTTCCGGATCTTGTTTTCCTTGACCATGCGTTCCAGACCGGCCAGCAGGTCGGCTTGATATTTGAAGCGCAGCACCAGGACCCGGTCAAATTGCCCGCTGAGCGCATAAACATCCGGCACCGAGTCGCTGTTCGGTTTGGAATCCACGACGGCAGTGGTGACGTTGGTCACTTCGGTGCGGGTCGGCTGGGCCGCCGCCAGGTTGAGGATGGCCAGAAAACCAAGCATTTGAATCAGTTTGCGCATGCGATGTCTCCTTGTTTTGGATGAGGGTCAAATTGTATCAAAGGCAAAGTAACCCTGAGTCCGGATCTACAACAAGCCCAAAGACCGGCGCCGATGCCGCCGGTTCAAGCTTCGGTCAG
The DNA here is from genome assembly GCA_049516755.1 of Verrucomicrobiota bacterium. GTDB lineage: Bacteria > Verrucomicrobiota > Verrucomicrobiia > Limisphaerales > UBA11358 > UBA11358. Next base: position 10,115 of record JBEKSU010000013.1, read on the forward strand.
GGGTCGCAATAAACGCCGTCCGGCCCGGTGACAGACGTGTCCGAGGCGAGACCGACAAGCGGCTCGTCCGCCCGGCCGGGAGTTTGCGGGATTTGGCGGGCGGGATTGTATCCCCGCCTCCCGAGTTTATCGAAGGCGACTTTGTAGCCCAGATTTCTGGGAATGTTCCACCACAAACCGGTCCAGGACCTCGCCAAGAGACGCCGGGAAATGGAACTCAAGGAATAAAACTGTTTCGTCACCCACTCAACTCCCGCCTGCAGCTGGTCCGGGGTCATCCGCCGCGGCCGGAAAACGACATCCGTCCTCGCATTGTATTTCGACCAGTCGTGGCTGAGAATCCGGCCTTCCGCCTCCAGCTTGCGAAAGATGGGCGTTCCCGGAAACGGGGTGAGGCTTCCAATTGAAGCCACGTCCACCCCCGCCTGCTCCAGAAAAGCCAGCGTGCGTTCGAAAACAGTGACGTCGTCGTTGTCAAAGCCGAAGACCAGACCGGTCTGGACGGCGATACCGGCGTCGTGGAGTTTTTTTATGCCGTCCAGATAGCGCCGCGGTTTGTTGAACGACTTGCCGGTCTCCCGGAGGCTGGCTGCCGAGATGGATTCCAGGCCGATGAAGAGGGCCTCGCAACCGCTGGCGGCGGCGAGCTGGATGAGGTAGTCGTGATCCACGATGTTGAACGTGGCCTGGCTGGTCCACCGTTTGCGCAACGGAATCAGGCGGCGAAAAAGTTCGCGGGCGTAATCCGGATTTCCGATGATGTTGTCGTCCCAGAAGATCAGCGCTTTTTCCCGGATCGAAGCGGCTTCGGCAATGACTTCTTCGCACGGGCGGCAGCGATATTGGTGATGATAAAAGTGAGGCAGCATGCAGTAACCGCATGCGTTGGGACAGCTTCGTGTGGCGATGAGAACTCCGCGTCCATAGGCCCGCCGCTCGATAAGCTCCCGGCGCGCCCAAGGCAATCCGGCCAGCGACGGTGCGGTCGGCGCGCGATAAAAGCGTTTGAGCCGGCCTGCCTGGAAATCGCGCATGACCCCGGGCCAGACCCCCTCCGCTTCGCCAATCAAGACACTGTCCGCATGCCGGGCGGCTTCATGCGGCAACAATGTGGGATGCGGCCCGCCCAGAATGACCGCTACGCCGCGCCGGCGAAATTCATCCGCAACTTCATAGGCGTGGGGAGCGGAACAGGTGGTCGTCGTGATGCCGGCCAGGTCGGCCGCGCGGCTGAAGTTGACCGGGCTGACAATTTCGTCCGTATGGTGGATCTCAACATCTCCGGGCGTGAGCGCCGCGAGGAGCGGCATGGTCAATTGGGGAAACCGGATCAGCCGTCCCTTTCGCATCCACAGCGTCGCGGACCCTTCGGCGGTGATAAGTTCCAGCTTCATGCTCGGATGCACCGGCTGACGCCAGGAACTGAGCCATGCCGAAATGGTGATGTCAATCCCGACTTGGCGGGAAACCAATTGGTTTCGCGAATCTGCCGCTTGCCAACCGGCTCCGGGTTTTGGTCTAATCCACCCATGCTCAACCAGCCGACGCTTAATCATCACGCGAGTTTCCCGCCATCGCCATGAGCTACACGACCAATTATCTCCAATCCGAATCGGTTTCCGCGCAGGGGCCCGAGATCATCGTGCTGGTCAATTGCATGGTGCAGGACGCCATCAAGCTCAACGCCAGCGACCTGCATATCGAGCCGTGGGAAAAAGCCATCGAGGTGCGCGCCCGCGTCAACGGCGTGTTGACCGAGGTGGCACATCTGCCGCTCGAGTTGATGGACAAAATCTCGATGCGTTTCAAGGTGATGTCCAACCTGGTGACCTATCAGGCCGGGATGCCGCAGGACGGCACGGCCATCGGCGGTCCGGAACTGGATGGCGTGCAGTTGCGTGTTTCCATTTTCCCCACGACGCGCGGCGAGAAAATTGTCGTGCGGCTGTTCGATCCAAAGGACCGGCGGTTCGATTTGAACACGCTGGGCTTTGAGGATACGACGCTGCATGGGGTGTTGCGGCTGCTCAAACGGACGAGCGGCCTGCTGCTGTTCACCGGTCCCACCGGCTCGGGCAAGACGAGCACGATGTATTCGGCGCTGTGTTACATCATGCAGCGCGACGGCATTAACATGAGCATCAGCACGGTGGAAGACCCGGTGGAATTCAATCTGCCAATGGTCAGCCAGACGCAGGTGAATCCGACGCAGGAATTCACCTATGCCCTGGCGCTGAAAAGCATCCTGCGCCAGGACCCGCAGGTGGTCATGGTGGGCGAGATTCGCGACGCGGAGACGGCGGCCATCGCCGTGCAGGCGGGGCTGACGGGGCATCTGGTCATCAGCACGATTCACTCGGGGGTTTCGGCGGGCGCGTTCACGCGGCTCATCAACATGGAAATCGAGCCGTTCATGCTGGCGTCGAGCGTGCTGGGCGTGATGGGGTTGCGGCTGGTGCGGAGCAACTGCCCGAGTTGCGCGCAGCCCTACGAACCGGAGCCGAGCCAGTTGAAGATTGTGCCGGAAGAACTGATGCCCGAAGCCCAGTTCCGCCGGGGCGCGGGCTGCGAACACTGCAACCAAACCGGCTTTGCCGGACGCCTGCCGGTGACGGAATTGCTGACGGTCACCGAGCCGTTCCGGGAGGCGGTGCTGAAGAAACTGCAGACGTCCGCGCTGGAACAGATTGCGGTGCAGGAGGGAATGCGCACGCTGTGGCAAAACGGCCTGCAACGCGCCGTCACCGGCCAGACGACGCTGGAAGAAATCATCCGCGTGGTGGCAGTGGACATGATTTAGCGGTTGTTTACAAAACCTTCCCTTCGGAGGGGCGAGCTCTGCGAGCCCCTGAATTTCAACCGACGAATCATTTTGGGGGCTCGTGTAACTCGCCCCTCCGGATCCGCCTGCGAATCTGCCGCTTGCCAAGCGCCCGGGTGTTTTGTCTAATCTGCCTGTGCTCAACCAGCAGACTCTGAATCGGCCCGTGAGTTTTTCCGGCATCGGCTTGCACAGCGGCAACCGGGTGAACATGACCATCCTGCCCGCACCCGCGAACAGCGGCGTGCGGTTCCGCCGCGTGGACCTCGAAGGCAAGCCGGAAATCGAGGCGCGCGTGGAAAATGTCAGCGAGACCAGCCGCTCCACGACCCTCGCCAAGGGTAATGTGAAGGTCCACACAGTCGAGCACGTGCTCGCGGCGCTGGCGGGTTACGGCATCGACAACGCGGTTGTGGAACTGGACGCGAACGAGCCGCCCATTGCCGACGGCAGCTCGCGCGAGTTCTGCAAAATCATCCAGTCCGCCGGCATCGTGCCGCTGGCGGAAAATCGCGAGCCCTACACGCCCACCGCGCCGATTGAATTGCAGATGGGCGAGACGACGATGACGTTGTTTCCCGACGCGGCCTTCAAAATCACCTGCACCAGCGCGGACAAGCACGGGCGGTTCACGCAATTTTACAGCACGGAAATCACGCCCAAAACCTGGGAAACGGAACTGGCGCACGCCCGGACATTTTGTTTTTACGAGGAAATTGAATACCTCATCAAGAACGGCCTCATCAAGGGCGGCAGCCTGGAGAATGCCGTGGTCATCCGCGACGACGCGGTGCTGACGACCGAGCCGCTGCGCTATCCCGAGGAATTCGTGCGGCACAAAATGCTGGACATCGTCGGCGACCTGTCGCTGCTCGGCCGGCCGGTCCAGGGGCATCTGATTGCCGTTAAACCGAGCCATGCGGCCAATTGCGAAATGGTCCGGCACATCGTCACGCAAATGCAAAAGCCGTTGCGCGCCGCGCAGACATTCGCGCCGCCGCCGGCAAAGGGCGCCCCGCCCGAGCCGCTGATCCCCGCCGACGGGGCCATGGGCATCGAGCAGGTCATGAATTTGTTGCCGCATCGCCCGCCGTTTTTGCTGGTGGACCGGATTTTAAAGATCGAAGGCAACAAGATCGTCGGCGTGAAAAACGTCACGATGAATGAGGATTTTTTTCGCGGTCATTTCCCCGGCCATCCCATCATGCCGGGTGTCCTGCAGCTCGAGGCGATGGCGCAGGTGGCGGGAATTGTCCTGCTCAAACAGGCGGAACTGGCCAGCCAGGTCGCCTACTTCATGTCCGCCGAGAATGTGAAATGGCGCAAGCCGGTCGTGCCCGGCGACACGCTCATCATTGAAGTCGAGCTGACAAAAATCCGCGGCAAAATCGGCAAAGCCAAGGGCGTTTGCAAGGTCGGCGGCGAAACGGTGAGCGAGGCGGAAGTGACCTTCATGCTGCGCGACAAATGAGACAATTGCGGATTGCAAATTGCGAAATGCGGATTGAACAGCGCCAAACATCATCATGAATCCGGAAGAATCTGAGACAATCAACATCGCCCGTTTATCGCGCGGCGCGTAAATCGTCAATCATCAATCGTAAATTTCATGATTCATTCCTCGGCCATCATTCATCCCAGGGCGCAAATCGGCGCCGGTTGCGAAATCGGGCCGTATTGCTTCATCGGCGAACACGTTACGCTCGGTGACGGCTGCAAACTGCATTCGCACGCCGTTATTGACGGCCATACGAAAATGGGGAAGGGCAATGAAGTTTTTCCATTCGCCTGCCTCGGCAAGAAAACGCAGGACCTGAAATGGAAGGGCGGCGTTACGCGCGTGGAGATCGGCGACCACAACGTCTTCCGGGAAGGCGTCACGGTCCATTCCGCGACCGATGAGGGGGACGCGACGGTCATGGGATCGGACAACCTGTTTCTCACCCATGCGCATGTGGCGCACGACTGCGTGCTGGGCAATCACGTCATCATGTCGGGCAACACCGCCCTGGCCGGCCATGTAATCCTCGAGGACCATGCGATTCTGTCCGGGTTTGCGGCCGTGCATCAGTTTGTCCGCATTGGGAAATTTGCAATGGTTGGCGCGTGTTGCCCGGTGCGGCAGGACATCGCGCCGTTCATGCTGGCCGACGGCGACCCGGCCACACCGATGACCATCAACAAAATCGGCCTGGAGCGCAACGGGTTTTCCAACGAAGCCATCACCGCCTTGAAACAGGCCTATAAAATCATTTTCCGCGAAAGTCTGACCCTGGCCAACGCGCTGACGAAAATCGAAAAGGAACTGCCGCCGCTGCCGGAGGTGCAATATCTCGTCCATTTCATCCGCGCCAGCGAACGCGGCATCAGCAAGTAAAGCGCGGCGTCAATTGTTCACAGCGTGCGCGTTTCGCCGCCATCCACATCCAGGATGGTTCCCTGACAGTAGCTCGCCGCTGAGGAAGCGAGGAAGGCAACCGCCTGCGCAATTTCCGTCGGCGTGCCAAATCGGGCCACGCCCAGTTTTTGAACCATGGTTTTGGCTGCGGCCTCGCAGTCCAATCCTTGTTCGTCGGCTACAGTTTTAATCCGGCGTTGCAGCCGGTCAGTGGCGATGGCGCCCGGATTGATGGCATTGACCCGGACGCCGTCCGTGAGGCCGCGCTGGGCTAGGGCTTTGGTGAAATTGAGCAGGGCTGAATTCACCGAACCGCCAATGGTAAAGTCGGCGCTGGCGGTCCGCCCGCCAACACCGATGATGTTGATGATTGAGCCTTGGCTGGCCACCAAATGAGGCCAGACCGTGCGGCAGAGGCGCATGGCCCCGAAAAACTTCAAGGCAAACCCGTCATTCCAGTCCGCATCGCTCAATTCCAGAAAATCACCGCGCCGGGTCGCGCCGGCGTTGTTGACCAAAACGTCCAGGCAACCAAACCGCTGAATGGCCGCCGCAACAACCTCCGAAGCGGCCCCGGATTTGCGAAGGTCGGCAACCTGGACCAGGCACTCGCTGCCAACGGATGCCGCCACCTCGTTGAGCAGGTTTCCCGAGCGGGCCACCAATACCAGGCGCATTTGTTCTTTTGCCAATACCTGGGCAATGGCCCGTCCAATACCGCGGCTGGCCCCGGTGACGATGGCCACCTTGTTCGTTAATTGTAAATCCATGTTGATTCGCCTTGTTAAGGCCAACGACGACTGAGCCACGCCGGGCCGATGATGTCAATCCCGACTTGTCGGCGCATTCCCAAACATCAGCCATACCGCGAGCGTAGGTTCCACTCGTTCAACAAATCATGCGGGATTTCACTCAGAAACCGCGACGGCTCCTGCATGGCGTCCATGCCGGTGCTGCCATAACCGGCTCGTTCCAGCGGATAACAGAGATAAAGTTCGTTCTTCGCGCGCGTGATGGCCACGTAAAATAGCCGGCGTTCCTCTTCCTCGCCTTCTTCGGTTTCCAGCGAACGTCCGGACGGAAACAAACCGTCGCAGAGCATGATGACGAATACCACGTCGAATTCTAGACCCTTCGCCTGATGAATCGTCGTAAGCCGGATTTTTTCCGAGTCATCGTCGGTCGCCTGGCCGTCCTCAGCCTCGACGTTGGTAAGCAAGGCGAGCTGGGTGAGGAAATCCTCCACCGACCCGAATTGATAGGCGAACACGGCGAGCTGTTCGAGGTCTTCCAGCCGGTTGCGGTAATTGGCGAAGTTTTCCTTGAGATAAACGTCGTAGCCGGCGTCCAGGACGATGCGCAGCATCTTCGCGGCGCTGGTGCGGACGGTTTCGTCCTCGAGTTGGGAAATGGTCTCGACAAATTGTTTCCACGCTGCCGCGGCCTTGGCGGGGACGGATTTGCTACACGCATGGAGGGCGGGGGAGATCTTGTAGGAGCCGACGTGAGGAGGCTCTGATTGATTGCCGATTGGCGATTGGCGATTGCCGGTTGAAGTTTGAGTCTCGTTACCTCGACTCCTACTTTTATTCGATTGAAAAATCTTCCAGATTTTTTCCGCTCCTTTCGCGCCGATTCCCGGCAGCAACAGCGCGATGCGTTTGAAGGCGAGTTCGTCCTGCGGGTTGGCGACGAATTTGAGATACGCGGTGGCGTCCTTGATGTGCGCCTGTTCGAAAAACCGGATGCCGCTGGTGATGGAGAAGGGGATGTTGCGCTTCGTCAGCTCCAGCTGCAATTCCAGCGCGTGAAAATGCGAGCGGTAAAGCACGGCCACCTGATTCAGATTCACGCCTTCCTCGGGCAATTCCGCCACGCGCTGGGCGATGAATGCCGCCTGCTGCGAGGCATCGCTGCACGCAACGAGCGCGGGCTTCAGGCCGGACTTGCGCGCGGGTGCGAGTTCCTTGGTGAATTGCTCGGTATTGGCGGCGATGGCGGCGTTGGCCACCTTGAGAATTTCCGGCGTGCTCCGGTAGTTGGTCTCGATCTTGAAAACCTTCGCGCCGGGATGGCGTTTGGGGAACTGGAAGATGTTCAGGAAATTTGCGCCGCGCCAGGCGTAGATGCTCTGCGCGTCGTCGCCCACGACCATGACGTTGTGATGCCGCTCGGCGAGCAGGTCAATGAGGTCGCTCTGGAGCCTGTTGGTGTCCTGATATTCGTCCACGAGAATGAACTGGAACCGGCGCTGGTAAAGTTCACAAACGTCGGCGTGCTCCTGCAACAGCCGGAGCCAGAGCGCGAGCAGGTCGTCGAAATCCATCGCGTTGTTCGCGCGTTTGCGGGCGATATAACGCTTCTGCACATCGGCCACCTGCCGGGCGATTTGCTCGAAATACTCAAATTGGGCCTTGAGCATTTCAGCGGCGCTCCGGTGCGTGTTGACCGCGAGCGAGAAAATTTCGCACAACACGTCGGGTTTCGGAAAATGCGATCCTTTTTTGGTTTCAATGCCGGCCTCGGCGATGCAGGTCTTGATCAGGTCCTTGGCGTCGTCGCGGTCCAGAATGGTGAAATCGCGCCGGTACCCGAGCAAATCGGCGTGGGTGCGCAGGATGCGGGTGCCGATGGAATGGAACGTGCCGCCCCAGAGCGACGGGAGTTGCCGGCCGAGCAAATCTGCGACGCGCCGCATCATTTCACCGGCGGCCTTGTTGGTGAACGTGAGCAGCAGGATGCGGTCGGGCGGGATGCCCTGTTCCAGCAGATAGGCGACGCGGTAGGTGAGCGTGCGGGTCTTGCCCGAGCCGGCGCCGGCGATGACGAGGGCCGGGCCGGGCGGCGCGGTGACGGCGGCGAGCTGCTGGGGATTCAATTCGCGCGCGTAATCAATCTGCAGATTGATTTCGGACCGGAACGGTTCAATGACGTAATCGCGCGACACGGCGCGCCATTCAAAACTCAAACCGGCAAAGGCAAAAGGAAAAAAGCCATGATTGCGCAATTTATTTAAATGTCATCGCAAGTGGAGCGCGGACAGCCTTGTCCGCACAAAGCTGCCGATGCGGTTGGTACACGCAGACAAAGCTGTCCGCGCTCATGAATTTTCATCGCGCGGCCGTTGCTTCCTTGCTTCCTGAATTCCTGTTTACTTGTTGAATATTTCCGGCGTTCCCGTAAGGTTTCCGGCATGGAAGAACAGTCCCAGTTTGTCCAGTATCTTGCGGTGCTTATGCTGCTCGGCCTGGCCATCGCCGCGCCGTTCGGAATGATTCTGGTTTCCACGTTGGTCGGTAAACTTGGCAAACGCAGCCAGATCAAGGACACCGCCTACGAGTGCGGCATGATTCCCGTGGGCGTGGGCAATCCGCGGATGTCGGTCAAATTCCATCTCGTGGCGATGCTGTTCATCCTGTTCGACATCGAGGTCGTCTTTCTTTTTCCGTGGGCGGTCGTTTACAAGGATATGCTCAAGGACCCGGCCACCAGGAATTTGATCCTGGTTTCGATGATTTCGTTCCTGGGGATTTTGTTCGCCGGCTACCTTTACGCCGTGAAGAAAAAGGCGTTTGATTGGAAGTCGTGAAACGCGAAACGTGATGCGTGAACCGTTTGTCACGTCTCACGTTTTACGTTTCACGTTTCACGTTATGATAAAATTTGGCACCAGCGGCTGGCGCGGCATCATCGCGCGCAATTTTACCTTCGACAACGTCCGTCTCGCCACGCAAGGCATCGCGGATTATCTGAACTCGTCACCCGCCACCCGTCACTCGTCACTCGTCATTCTGGGTTACGACACGCGGTTTCTGGGGCGCGAGTTTTCGCTGGCCGCCGCCGAGGTGCTGGCCGCCAACGGGCTGGAACCTTTGCTCTGCAATCGCGACACGCCCACGCCGGTCATCGCGCACAACATCCGGCATCGCAAAGCCATCGGCGGTATCAACATGACCGCCAGCCACAATCCGCCGGAGTATCAGGGCCTGAAATTTTCCACGAGCAACGGCGCGCCGGCCACGCCGGAAGTCACCGGCCAAATCGAAGCAAACATCGCCAAACGGCAGGCGGCAAATTGGTCGTTCAAAGGCGCGGTCATCGGTGCGTATCAGTGCCCGACGTTTGATCCGCAGCCCGCGTATTTCAAACAACTCCATAAACTGATTGAATTTGACGTGCTCAAAAAGGCGAAGCTCAAAGTGGCAGTGGATCTGAACTACGGCACCGGCCACGGATACCTTGACACGTTGCTCGAAAGTGTCGGTGCGAAGATCACGTTGTTCCACAACGAACTCAATCCGCTGTTCGGCGGGCATCATCCCGAGCCGAATGCCGAGAACATGGCTGATGTCAGCAAATTCGTCCGCAGCGGCAAGGCGCACATCGGTCTCGGCCTTGACGGCGATGCGGACCGGTTTGGTATTGTGGACAAGAACGGCACCTGGTTGACACCCAATCAGGTTTTGGCGCTGACACTTTATCACCTGAAGAAGAACCGCGGCTGGACGGGCGCGGTGGTGCGCACCGTGCCGACAAGCCATCAGGTGGACGCCGTGGCGGAATTGTTCGGCGTGAAAGTCCACGAGACGCCGGTTGGCTTCAAATACATCGGTGCGCTGATGGAAAGCGAACCCATCATCGTCGGCGGCGAGGAATCCGGCGGCCTCAGCGTCAAGGGCCACGTGCCGGAAAAGGACGGCATCCTCGCGTGCCTGCTGATGGCGGAGCTGGTTGCCACCGAAAAGAAATCGTTGGGCCAGATTTTGAAGGAACTGGCCAAAAAAATCGGCGAATTTTACACCGACCGCATCAACGTGAGCTTTGCGCCGGAGAAAAAGGATGCGTTGCTGGCAAAGCTGGGCAGCGGACTGAAAAACATCGGGCCGTTCAATGTGGAAAAGTTCATCACCACCGACGGCTACAAATTTCTGCTGCCAGACCGCGAATGGGTGGCGTTCCGTGCCAGCGGCACCGAGCCGCTGATCCGCTGCTATATCGAGGCGAAGTCAAAGGCCGGTTTGAAGAAACTCCAAACCGCCTGCCGCGAGTTGTTGAAGGTGTAAAATCATTTTGGGATGGACGACCGGGCAATGCGGCTTGCCAAAAACGGATTTTGCCGGATAATACAACCATGAGTGCGCAGGAAATGTTAATTGAAGAAATCAAGCGCCAGCCTGAACCCGTGCTGCGTGAAATCCTGCATTACTTGAAATTCCTCGAACGCCAGCGCGATATGGAAACGCCGATGGACAGCCTCGTCGCGGACACCTGGGAAAAACTTGGTCCCGCCCCGGAAGTGGACTATGACCAGCTTTAGCCGCGGCGACGTGGTCGTGGTGGATTTGGGCATGGCGGCCAAAGTGCGTCCTTGCGTGGTGGTTTCCGTCGGCCAGCCCGACCGTCAGCGCAATATGTCCGTGGTCGTGCCGATGACGACGGAGATTCGCGGCGGCGAATGTGAAATCCGTTTTCCAAAACCAGCCTGGCTCCGGCAGGAATCCGTCGTGAATGTGCTGGGCATCGCCGGAGTGGACAACACGAAAATCGAGCGGCGCATTTCGGCATTTCCCGCTGATAAAATGTTGCAGATTGAATCCGTGTTGAAACGATTGCTTGGCTTGTGAACGGAGCCGCGCACTCCACAAAACCACATTCCGCAATCCGCAATGGATACGGGCGGGACGGAAGGGAACTCATTTCCTGAATTCATTTTGGGATGGACGACAGGGACAAGAGGCGTTTGAATTTCAACAAGTGAAAGGTAAACCATGAATTCAAAATTCCTCGTCGCACTTGTCGTATTCGTGGGAATTGTCGGATTGACCGGCTGTAAACCAAAGAAACAGAATATGCCCGTTACAACAGAGAGGCAAATGAGGAAATGCTCAAGTATTGCACGAATAATATCATTGGGCTGAACCACTTCGTCTCAATTGATTTGAAACACTTCATCATGGGTCCCAAAAACGACATTCTGGAAGGCGACATAAATGATCCGCACAATTGGGAAGGAAAAGTTGTGGCTGAATATGTAAATCATGTGGGCGGCATTGATCGGACAAATCTTGTATTTCGGTTCACATTGGACACGAACGAATTTAGAATTCCAAAAAACTGTGTGACATTAGACTATCATTGGCAGGACGTGCAGGAAGCCGCCAAGATGAGGGCTGAGGAAGAAGCCCGGTTGAAAAGCTTGGACAACAAGCAATGATCTCGCCAAAAACGGAAGAAGAAGCCGCTTGTTCGTTTCGTTAATGTTTCTCCCGCTTGCGACGCCAACAGCGTTTTGCTGCCAACATCATTTGACTTATCCGAATGTAGTTTCATCTACTAAAACCCAGAAAGTCAACTTGGGCACTACACTGAAATTCAAGAAACAAATAAGCCAGAAGCGATTAGCGCTCCGGCTTGGTGTGAAAACAACGATTATTTAGGCACTACACAAGTAATGTTCTGGCAATTATCCGCCCTCGTCATAAGAATTCACGACTGCAAATCAGCCCACAATTCATCAAACAGTTTCTTGGTCGGCTCTTTTTGGAAAATGAATGCGTCGGGGTCTTGAGTGGCTTCGATGATGCCCCCCATGAAGGGTTTGCTACCTGCGTATGAAAATAAAATAAAGCCGGGCGACCACCACACACCGAGCTTCAATTGTATGGCCGTGAGGGTCGAAATAGGAATCATCCGTTCGCCGGTCAGTCCAGCAGCCATTGCATGTGCCACACCGTGCCTGCGAATAATTATATTTTCACCGGAAAGCTCCAACTCGTTGTTGATTGACACAATTGTCATCCGGCTTGCCATTTTCATTTACCAATTGTGAACGCAACTTAAAACAAGAATCACGTCGAAATAAAAAATTGCGTTTTCGCAAATCCGAAACACGCGGCCGTGCAGAGAAAGTTGCTCCAAGCTGCCCACTTTGAAACATTTTGTAAGCACGGTGGCGACCATTGGTTTCCCGACATCAATTTGCGGGTTCGTACCCTACCTTTCGTTTGTGGTTAAAGTTTGGGTCTCGCAGAGCTCGCCCCTCCGATATCCGTGTTTATCCGTGTCCATCCGTGGTTGGAGTTCTTTGTTTTCACGAATTGCCAATCAAAATTCCGGCCAGGAAAACCAGCGCGCCACCCAGCGCCACCTGGAACAACGCCGACGCCCAGGGCGTGTCCATGAACCGGTGGCGAATCCACGAGATGATGCCCAGTTCCACCATCACCACGCCCACGGCGACGGCAACGGCGGTTTTCAGATTCGGAATCAAAAACGGCAGCGTGTGGCCGAGGCCGCCCAGCGTGGTCATCAACCCGCAAACAAATCCGCGCGCCCATGGATGGCCGCGGCCGGTGAGGCTGCCGTCGTCGGAACACGCCTCCGCAAAACCCATGCTGATGCCCGCGCCGCTGCTGGCGGCGAGGCCGACCAGAAAAGTTTCCCAACTGTTGTGTGTGGCAAACGCGGCGGCAAACAACGGCGCCAGTGTCGAGATCGAGCCGTCCATCAACCCGGCCAGGCCCGGCTGGATGACCTGCAGCAAGAAGAGCCGTTTCTGCTGCGATTTTTCATCTTCGCTTAATTTCGTCAGTGAAATTCGTTCGGCGGTGTGCGCGTGGTTGCGTTCCTCCTCCGCGAGATCGCCGAGCAACTGCCGGATGCCTGTATCGGTCGCGCGCCGTCCGGCGACTTCGTAAAAGCGCTTCGTTTCCACCTCCATGCTTTCGGCGGTTTTCTGGACGGTCTTCAAACCGAGTGGACGCGTGAGCCAGACGGGTTTCCGGTCAACGAATCCGCGCACGTCCTGCCGGCGGATGAGCGGCACATGATCGCCGAAGCGGCTTTTGTAGTGTTCAAGCAGACGATGGCGGTGGCCGTCTTCTTCGCGGCGCATGACGCGGAATTTCTCGGCCTGTTCGGGATAATTTTCCTGCAGACCATCGGCAAAATCTTCGTAAACGCGCGCGTCCTCCTCTTCGAGCGAGATGGCCAGTGCCAGGATTTCCTGTTCGGTAAGGCTGTCGAAGGTTTTCATAAATTTGATTTCAGGTGGTAGGGCCGTGCTGCCGCGCGGCCAATTCGAGATGGAGGCGGCACAGCAGTGCCGCCCTACCTTTTGGGATTTGAACTTTCATAAAAACGGTGAAAACAACCGTGCGGCGGCATCGCACAATTTTACCGGCAGAATCCGTCCGTCCACCTCCGCCTTGGTCACTTCGCGCGCGCCTTGGAGTTTTTTTCCGAGGACCGCCGCCATCTCGTGCGCGAATTCGCGGCCGTAACACTCCACATTCAACTCAAAATTCAGGCGCAAACTGCGCGCGTCCCAGTTGGCCGAGCCGAGCAAAACCCAATGCCCATCCACAATCATCAGCTTGGAGTGATCGAACGGCGGCGGTGTGAGCCAGATGTGGCAGCCGCGTTCCAACACCTGCCACCACATCGCGCGTGACGCCCAATGGACGTAGGGTAAATTGCTTTTTCCCGGCAAAATGATGTCCACCCGCACACCGCGCAGCGCCGCGAGGTTTAACGCGGAAATGAGAGCGGTGTCCGGCAAAAAATACGGCGTGAGAATTTGCACGGAAGTTTGCGCCTCGGCCAGCGCGGCCAGCAGTGTCCAGCGCAATTTGTCGTAATCCGCATCCGGCCCGTCGGTGATGACCCGCGCGATGACCCCTGAATTGGAGAGCCGGGGTTCCGGAAACCAGATTTCGCCGTCCAGCACCTCGCCGGTGGTGAACGCCCAATCGTTGGCGAACGCCTCCTGCAATCGCGTCACCACCGGACCTTCGACCCTGAAATGCAGATCCTGCACCGGGCATTTGGGTTTGCTGGCCAGCACGTTGCCCTGGCGGATGTTCATGCCGCCGGTGAAAGCCGTCTGGCCGTCCACCACGAGGATTTTGCGGTGATTGCGCAGATTGATGGTTGCAACGCGCCACGGCGTGAACAGGGACGCGGGCAGAAATTTTGCGAACGGTATCTGCGCCTGTTTCAATTTGTAGGTGATGGGCGGCCAGGAGTAGCGCGTGCCGGCGGCGTCAATCAAAACGCGCACGGCCACCCCGCGTTTGGCGGCGCGACCGAGTGCGGCGGCAAATTGCTTCCCGCTGGCGTCGTTGTCGAAAATATAGCTGACCAGCGAAATGGATTGGGTCGCGGATTCCATCGCCGCCAGCATGGCCGGAAACGCTTCGTCGCCGTTGACGAGCGGCTGGAAGTGGTTGCCGGGCGTGAGCGGTTGCGCGACGACGCGGCCGACGACGCGCGCGAGCATTTGCAGGTGTTCCGCGCCATCGGGTTGCGGTTCGCCGAGGTCTTTGGGAATCCGGCCCTGTCTGGTTTTATGCACGCCGAGCGAAACGGCGCGGCGGCGGATGCGGTTCACGCCCAGCACCAGGTAAAGGATCGGACCAAATAATGGCAGCAACCAGATGAGTCCGAGCCAGAGCGTTGCGGCGCGGGAATCGCGTTTGTGGAGCAGGGCATGAAGCGAGGCCAGCAGCGCGGCCAGAAAATCAAAGCCCGCGGCCAGGTGCGCCCAGTAGCGGTCAATCAGGTTGAGCCAGTCCATTGTTTGCCAACTTTACGAATGAAAAAAGGCCGGTGGCAAGCATTGTCCGAATATGATCTCACGGCCAGCCGCCTTTGGCAGGGCGCGCAGGCCGCCCGCGGCCCGCTCGCAATTTATCGGAGTTCATCGGAGTCCGCTGCGATACAGTTGCAGCCGGGCCTGGATTTCTTCAACCAATTGTGACTGCCCGGCGGAACGGGCCAGCACGATGGTCTTCTCCGCAGTGGCGATGGCATCGTTGAACCGGCCGGCAGCGGCGTAAGCGGCGGCCAGGGTCTCCAGGCAGGTCGCGTCACTGTTGCCGGTCAGCTCGCAGGCACGTTGAGCCAGGGCCACGGCACGGACCGGATTGCCACCCTCTGCCGGCCCGAGCGTAGCCAGCTGCCACGCCAGACCATTTTGAGCCTCGGGATAATCGGGCTTGAGCCGCAAGGCCTGCTTGTAGTGTTGGATTGCCTCTTCCAGCCTGCCTTGTTGCACCAAGGCAACTGCCAGGTTGTTGTGCGCCTCAGCGGAGTTGGGCAGGATTTTCATTGCCTCGTTGTATTGTTCGACGGCCTCCGGGATTCTGCCTGCTGCGAGCAAGGCGTTTCCAAGATTATCGCGTGCCTCGGCATAATCCGGCTTGAGCCGCAGCGCTGTTTTGTATTGCCAGATCGCGTCGTTCTGCCTGTCCAACTGTTCCAGAGCCACCCCCCAATTATAATGTGCCTCGGGATAATCTGGCTTGGACTGCAAGGCTTGCTTCCATTGTGTAATCGCTTCTTCCAGCCTGCCTTGTTGCGCCAAGGCAAGCCCCAGGTTGAGGTGCGCCTCGGGATAGTCCGGCTTGAGCCGCAGCGCCTGTTCGTATTGCCCAATCTCTTCTTCAACCCGGCCTTGTTGCGCCAAAGCCAGCGCCAGGTTGTTATGCACCTCGGGGGAATCGGGCTGGATCCTCACCGCCGTGTTGCAGTGTTCGACTGCCTCCTGGATTTTGCCTT
>JBEKSU010000014.1:0-24562 GCA_049516755.1 Verrucomicrobiota bacterium
GAGAAGGCCCGGGCGCTGGTCGAGTTCGGCGGCATCGGGCACACATCGGTGCTTTATACCGACCCGGCGCGGCGCGACCGCATCGAAACGTTCAGCGCCCGCGTGAAAACCGGCCGCGTGCTGGTGAACATGCCCAGCTCGCACGGCGCCATCGGCGACATCTACAACTTCCGGCTCGAACCGTCCCTGACACTCGGCTGCGGCAGCTGGGGCGGCAATTCCGTCAGCGAAAACGTCGGCGTGAAACATCTGCTCAACATCAAGACCGTCGCGGAAAGGCGTGAAAACATGCTCTGGTTCAATGTTCCTCCCAAGATTTATTTCAAGGCCGGTTCCCTCCCGCTTGCGTTGCGCGACCTCAAAGGCCACCGCCGCGCGTTCATCGTCACCGACAAACAGTTGTTCGACCTGCATTACGCCGACCGCATAACGCGGGTGCTGGATGAACTTAACATTGATCACGAGGTGTTTTCTGACGTGGAACCGGATCCGTCGCTGACGACCGTCCGGCGCGGGCTGGCGGTGATGAATATTTTCAAGCCGGACGTGATCATCGCCATGGGTGGCGGTTCGCCCATGGACGCCGCCAAGATCATGTGGCTGATGTATGAATATCCGGACGTCGAGTTCGAAGGGCTGGCGCTGCGGTTCATGGACATCCGCAAACGCATCTACGAATTCCCCGAGCTGGGACGCAAGGCCATGATGGTGGCCATTCCCACCACGTCCGGCACCGGCTCCGAAGTCACGCCCTTTGCCGTCGTCACGGACGATCGCACGGGCGCGAAATATCCGATTGCGGACTACGAGCTGACGCCGGACATGGCGATCATTGACTCGGAGCTGGTCATGAACATGCCGCAGAAACTGACGGCTTATTCGGGCATTGACGCCCTGACCCACGCCATCGAGGCAATGGTGTCGGTGTTGTCCACGGAATACACCAACGCCATGGCGCTCGAGTCCATCCGGCTGTTGTTCAAATATCTGCCGGACGCCTACCGCAACGGCGCGGCGGACCCGCGCGCGCGGGAGAAGGTGCATCATGCCGGGACGATGGCCGGCATGGCGTTCGCCAACGCCTTTCTGGGCATCTGCCATTCCATGGCGCACAAGCTCGGCGCGGCGTTTCATCTGCCGCACGGGCTGGCAAACGCGCTCTTGATCAACACCGTCATCCGCTATAATGCTACGGACGTGCCATTCAAACAGACCAGCTTCCCGCAATACACCTACCCGACGGCGAAGGCCCGGTACGCGCGCATTGCGGACCATCTGGGACTGGGTGGCAACACGCCCGATGAAAAGGTTGACCGGCTGGTCGCGGAAATCACCAAACTGAAGAAGGCGCTGGGCCTGCCCGGTTCGATCCGCGAAGCCGGAATTGCCGAGAAGGAATTCCACGCGCAACTCGACACGGTGGCCGCCAATGCCTTCGACGACCAATGCACGGGCGCGAATCCCCGGTATCCGCTGATCTCGGAGATCAAAGACCTGTTCCTGCGTGCCTATGAAGGAAAAGACTGATTCGAAATCCCGCCGCGCCCGGTCATCGTCCGTCAATCCACGGACGGTGGCCGGTGCCGGCCTGCCGCCGGACGACGGCGGGAAAATCTTGAAACCCGCTCCCGCCGATGCGGACAACGCGCGCAAGGCCGGCATGTCCTGTGTCAAACGCCTGCCCTCGTACCTGCAACTGCTCCGCGTGTTGCAGGCGGATGGACACGAGCACGTTTCCGGCACCGTACTGGCCACTGTGCATAATCTCGAACCGGTCATCGTGCGCAAAGACCTGGCCATCACCGGCATCATTGGCACCCCGCGCATTGGTTTCCGGGTGAGCGAACTCATTGCCGCCATCGAGCGCTTTCTCGGCTGGGACAGCCAGACCAAGGCAATCCTGGTGGGCACGGGCAACCTCGGCGCCGCGTTGCTCGGCTATCGCGGCTTTGACAATTTTGGCCTGCACATCATCGCCGCCTTTGACAGCGACCAAAAAAAAATCGGCACGTGGGTGCATGGTTGCAAGGTGCAGTCCGTGGAACACCTGGCCGCCTTTGTCCGCCGCGGCCGCGTCCTGCTGGGTGTGCTGACCGTCCCCGCCGAATTTGCGCAGCCCACCGCCGAACGGATGATCGCCGCCGGCATCCGGGGCATCTGGAATTTTACGCCGGTGAAACTACAGGTGCCCGCCGATGTGGTGACGCAGAAGGAAGACCTGGCCGAAGGGCTGGCCGTTCTCTCGCACCGGATGCACCACGTGTCCCGATCCGCCCCGATATTTAATCCCGCCGCCGCCGACCGCCTGCCCAAGGCTTGAACACACACGTTGGCGCGTTTCACGACAACCCCCGAATAGCGCGAAGCGTCTTGGAGTGCGCCAGCCCCCTGGCGCTTTGGCCGGAGCGCGGGGAACCCGGGAGATGGTTGGGAAAATTGAGTGCGGCCTGTGAGTGCTGGCGGCAGGATGCCAATATCTACGGCTTGACAATATGACATGCCCATGATTTATTTTCCCTGTCGATTACATCCGACGCCCTCGTCAGTGACGAGAGGCAAAACAAGCGGGTGGTCGAAAGGAAATAAAGTGAAAACAAACCGCAATAACGCGGCAAAAAGCCGCACTCTAACCGTTCCGTTCCACTCCCTTCGCAACATCAGCAGTCCAGAAGATGCTGAAGCTGGCAGAAAGGTATTCGCCGGTCACATGCCTGCAAAAGCCATTCTGGAACTTCCAACAGATGAAAATGTCCGCGCTTATCTTGTTGATGCGGATGGGAAACAACGCAGAACACCCACATCTGTTCATCGGGCAATCAAAGACACGCTTCATAACAGGCCAAGCTTGTTTTGCATATTAAACGGTGGGATTGCCATCGTTGCGCGCGACTCAGAGGCAGATGAGAAAGAAAAAGTTCTCAAACTGTTGGAACCGAGCATTGTCAACGGGTCGCAAACCCAAGGGGTTTTGCGAGACTATGTTTCAGACATGGGGCAACCACCGGAATGCTCCGTAAAATTTGAACTGATCATCACTGATGATGAAGACCTGATTGCGGACATTTCAATTGCCCGCAACAATCAAAACGATGTTAAGAACCTTTCAATCGTTGGTCGTCGTGGCGAACTTGATGAGCTGGAGAAGAATTTTCAGAAAGAGTTTCCACTTCTCCGTCTACAAAAATCGGAAACCGAATGGCCCACCGGTGAAAACAACTACGTTCAAACCGAAAAACTCCTTCAAGTAATCGCAGCAATTCTGCCAGACGAATTATGGTTCAAGCCGAGCGAGATCAATCGGGTTTACACCTACAATTCCAAGGCGACCTGCCTAAAAGACTTCGACACAATTTACCGGAAAGCGAAAGACAAGAATGACCCGGAAAACGAGGTTTTCAAAAAGGTTTACGAGTTCTATCTTGATAGCGCCGGGCAGGCTTACAAGTTGTATGAATACTGGAAACGCAGCCCGGAATTCGAGGGTTGTGGATTGCGTTGTATAGAGCGTGACGGTCGAAAGATTGTCGAAGTGCCAGACGGAATGATATTTCCGATTTTGGCGGCTTTAGCCGAGTTCACGACAAAAACAAAAAACGGATGGCGGTTAAAATCACCTCCAATTGATGGCGAACTCGCTGCGGCTGCAATCAGCGCCTACAAAGAGATTGCCAAGAGCAAGCCGGACGTGATGGGTAAGACGAAGGCTTGTTATACTCAAGTGCAGCAGGTCACTGCTATGTATAAGAAGTTCGCAAAATTGGCTTCTGCTTAAGACGACACTGGCCGCTGGCAGTTCATTATTGCCAGCGGCCGTTTGTTATTAATTTTTCGCCGTCGTCAGTTTCCCAACTATCCAGAGACGGTGAAAAAACACCGTTCACGCCTATTGCGATAGAAATGAGAAAAGCGGCGTATGCCCTTTGAGTTGCGTGGGCCGGATTTCGATTTGCAGTTGGCCGGGGCGAAAATAAACCAGCCCCGGCAGCCGTGTGGCAAGCAGCATGGAGGCGTTCAGCGGCTTCGACAGAGGTTTGTCGCAGGGCAGGAGCACTTCGCCAAACTTTCTCCGGCTGGAATTAAAGAGTTCCGGCGCGCTCGCCTCGATCATCCAAAAGATGGGTGGCAGGTAGTCCCGGAACTTTTGCACCATGTCGGCCTCCAGCGAAGCGCCGTCCCAAGCCCGAATTTCTTCGAGGTGTTTCAGGTAGTTTTCCTTTTTGATCAGCAGGGTGCGGAGAACCAGCCATCCGCGCCGCGTGAATACCGCGAAGCGGTCATACCAATCATTGCCCGCACGCGGCCGGCCATTGACGATGGCGTTGCAAAAAGCGAAGGCGATGGCCTCGGCCTGCAAGGAGTTGATGGTGGTCGGGCAGGATTTGAGGCCATACATGACGCGAAAATGGTCTTTCTTCAAGAAATGCCTGGGCAGACAGAGATAAGGGCCAAAGTTGTCATCATGAACGACGAAGGTGCTCAACCAGTTTTCGCTGGGAAAATAGCTTTGAGCGCCGCCGAAGTAGGCACGTTGCGCCTGCGGCATCCAAGTATCCTCGTTGAAGGTGTGACCGAAGACCGGAATGACGTGGCGCGGCCCGCCGGTCGCGCCTGCCGCCGGGTCGTCCAGTTCAAAACCGACAAGGGCGGGAAAGCCAGATTCAATACAACCGTAGAGGTCGCGCTGATATTCAGTGGGCAAGAGAAGCTGCTGGCTGGGTTCGTGAATGAGTTTGTCGAATGGCAGATTCAAGCCGTTGAGGATGTTCTCCATGTCAGCCGGGGCAAGACCTGCGCTACCGCCGACTTGTCGCGTCTTGTGGTCAATGCCCGCGAGAGCATTCATTCGCTCATAGGTGATGTCGCCGTCCGGCAACAAGCAGGCAAGGGCGGTTCGCAGGCCGACGTGAGCGCAGACACTGGTCAGGTCGTTTTGTTGAGCATAGAGCACCCCGGAAACTGAAAATTTGCCGAGTGACGTGTTTAGTTCGTAGAGACGCTGGCAATGGATAAAATTGTTATGTTCCGCCTGCCGGAATGGCGGCATGACGGACTCAAAAACGTGGGAACGCGGCGGTTGGCCAGAAAAGAAATCCCGCTTAAAAATAACGTAACCGATGAAATCAGGTTGCGTGGGTGCCTGGTTGACAGGCGAACGCAAAAAGGAAATGCGATGAACTTCCGAACGTTGAAAGTCGGGGCGGCGGACAGCCAACGTCTTGTTTTCAGCAGCCAGCAAAGCGCAGTCGGCTTCAGTAATTTCCTCGATGAGGAGCGAATGATGTTGAAGTTTGCGAGCGAGCGAAAAAATGCGCCGCAGCACTGGGTTTGAGGCGTAATGCTGGTCAACAAACAGAAAATTGAAGAAATTTCCCTCTATTCCGGTATCAAGCCGCTGAATTTGCTTTCCTTGGGCTTGCCGAAAATTCATTTCCGTGCCACGGACAATCGCCCATCAATATGTGCCTACCGAAACGTTGCGCGTTTTGTCTGAATAGGCGCGGGTGCTCGCCACAAACCTCTCGACTTTCTCGGAGACTTTCAACTCGTTTGCAGGCACCTTGCCTGCCACCGCCTCGCAAGGACAAGCGTGGCCGCATGTCTTCGCCGTCAACTCCTGCAACGATTCCGTGAGCTGATCCATTGATTCGTTTATGTTGGTCATATCGGACTCACTTTATGTCCTCCTGGCAATGTTGCATCATGCCCACAACTGCCGGTCGCGCGAGCGGTATTGAATCGCCTCGGAAATGTGGTCGCTCAAGATTTTTTCCGAGCCGGCCAGATCCGCCACCATGACCAGCGCGCTCTTTGCTTGGCTTTCCCCGGCAAGATGGTTCTATTGTCTGTGTTGGAACCACGGGGCAAATCAGTAGCAACGAAATGGCGATTTCCAACGATTTGTGCCGTTGCTGGCATAGGCGAAAAAATCATCATGGGAACAAGAGCATTCGTAACCGGAGCGGGCGGTTTCATTGCCAGTCACCTGGTGGAAGCCTTGCTGCGACAGGACTGGCAGGTCACCGCGTTCGTTCACTACAACAGCCGGGCCAGCTGGGGATGGCTGGAAACACACCACCGCCAGCCGCCGCCGAATCTGAAGGTTGTGCCTGGTGATATTACTGATCCGTTCCTGGTTCGCGAAGCGCTCGAGGGTTGTGAAGTCGTATTCCACCTGGCGGCATTGATTGCCATTCCCTATTCCTATCACGCCCCGGCATCATATGTTCAGACCAATGTGACCGGCACGCTCAATCTGGCCGAGGCCGCCCGCAAGGCCGGGGTCAGGCGGTTGGTACACACTTCAACCAGTGAAGTGTATGGCACCGCCCAATACACGCCGGTCGATGAAGCGCACCCCCTGCAAGGACAGTCGCCCTATTCGGCTTCCAAGATCGCCGCGGACAAGTTGATTGAAAGTTTTGTTTGTTCCTACGGGCTCCCGGCCGTCACCGTGCGGCCATTCAACACCTATGGACCGCGCCAATCCGCCCGGGCGGTCATCCCGAGCATCATCGCCCAAGCCCTCCACGGAAACTCCGTGCGGCTGGGGTCACTGGATCCGGTCCGCGACCTGACCTTTGTCTCTGACGCCGTCGAGGGATTTATCCGCGCCGCGGAGGCTGACGATGTGACCGGTCAAGTGATCAATCTCGGAACCGGCGATGCTGTCAGCGTTCGCGAACTGGCGCAGATTATTTTCGACCTGCTCGGGATCGCTCCCGACCTTGTCACCGATCCGGAACGCCTCCGGCCTTCCGCCAGCGAGGTGCAGCGATTGGTCAGCAACCATGGCAAGGCGGCCAGGATATTGGGCTGGCATCCCACCGTGTCGCTGGGGGAGGGGCTGAAACGGACGATTGAGTGGATGCGGGAACACGCGGAATTATATCGGCCGGAGGAATACACCGTATGAAAGCCGTGATCCTGGCCGGCGGCCGCGGCACACGTCTGGCCCCGTACACAACGGTCCTGCCCAAGCCTCTGGTGCCGGTGGGCGACATCCCCATTTTGGAGGTCATCATCCGCCAGTTGATTGCCAGCGGTTTCGATAGTGCGACGCTGACCCTGGGTCATCTGGGAGAATTGATCCGCGCTTTTTTTGCCGCCCACAAAACCCTGAGCCGCCAGATCAAACTGCAATTTGTGGACGAAGAACAGCCCACGGGCACCGCCGGCTCGCTTCGTTTGATTCCAGAGCTGCCGGATACCTTCCTCGTCATGAACGGGGATGTGTTGACGACGCTGGATTACGTGCGCCTGATCAACTTTCACCGCGCGAGCGGAGCCTGGCTGACGATCGCCAGCCACCGAAAACAGGTCAACCTTGACCTCGGGGTGCTGCAACTTCAAGGAGGCGAAGTCACCGGCTACATCGAAAAACCGCAATACGTGTATCCGGTCAGCATGGGCATTTACGTCTATGACCGGCGGGCCTTGGAATACATTCCACCCAACCAGCATTTCGATCTCCCGGAACTCGTGCTGCAATTGCTGGCCAAAAAAAGAAAGGTCGCCGGTTTCGAGTCGGATGCCATCTGGCTGGATATCGGCCGCCGGGACGATTATGCGGTCGCACAGGATGTGTTCGCACAGAATCAGGACCAGTTCCGCATGGCTGGCTGGCCCAGGACCGGCCCCGCAGAACCGACGTGAAAACGGTGGAGTGTTCATATCCGCACGACCAGGATGGCGCCCGCTGGTTGGTGCTGGGAGCGGCCGGTTTTGTTGGCCGCGCCACGCTCGCCGAGCTCAAAGCGCGCGGCCGCCAGGCTGCGGGAGCCGACCGGTCAGCCTCACCGCCTGCCACCGTTGCCGCGGACTCCTGGCACGCGATTGATGTATTTGACGTCCCCAATTTCCACGCCCTGCTGCGAGAACTGCAACCGTCAGTCCTGCTGAACGCCATCGGGCATCACCCGGCGGTTGCCAATTCCGAGCTGCGGGATTTTTATGTTCGCAGCACCACGATCGTCCTTGAGGCGGTGCAGGCGGAACAATCCTCGTGCCGGGTTGTGCTGCTGGGTTCCGCCGCTGAATATGGTAATTCAACTGATGCGGCCAGCTCAGGCGAGACCGACGCCCTGCACCCGCTTTCGGACTACGGCCGCGCAAAGTGCGGGCAATTCGACGTGGCCTGCCGGTTTGCGGCCAACGGTCTGGATGTGATCACGGCACGGTTGTTCAATCCCATCGGCCACGGTCAGGGCAGCCATCGGTTTGTGGGGGCATTGCTGGAACGGATCCGCCGTGGCGAACGCCCGGTGCCGGTGCATTCTGGAAATCATGTCCGCGATTGGATTGACGTGCGGGATGCGGCCTGTGCGCTCGTCATGCTGGCTGAATCACCAAAGTCCTCATCGGTGGTAAACATCTGCACTGGAAAGGGGCACACCGTGGAATTTGTCGCCAGCGCTGTGGAACGTTTGGCCGGGGTGGAAGTTGAAGTCAAACCGGGCGAGACATCGCCGGATGTGCTCTGGCATAGTGTTGGCAATCCCGGGCGGATGTTCAACCTTGGCTGGCGCCCCCAACATGGTCTGGCCGAAAGTCTCGCCGACCTGTGGCGGTCTTTATTGTGAAATCAATACTACGCAATCATCTGGACGGTTGGTTCCGGCTGCTGCGCGCCGGTTTGCTGTTGAGTTTTGACTCGATTGTTCTTTTGAACTGCCGAAAAAAGGCCCAAAGGCAGGAGGGCGCCATTTTTTGCCTGCATGGCCTGGGCGATCTGCTGCTGGCTGGAAACGCCATTACCGGTTTGGCCGGCCAGATGCGCTCGCGAGGTTTGCCGGCAGTTTTGTTCGTGCATCCGGCATTGGTCGGGTTCGCCCGCCGCTATTTTAACGTGGACCGGGTGGAAGGAATCGATCGGCACCGGTTTACCCGTCGGTTCGCATATCGGGCGGCGACGCTCAAGGCTGTGGCGGGTCGATTTGCCCTCGCCGTGCAACCGACCTTTAATCGCATGCTTAGGGTGGAAGACTGTCTGGTTCGCGTCACCGGCGCGCCGGAAAGGATTGGCATTGCCGGTCATGTTCCCTTCATCAGCCCGCAGGAACGATGGTGCGGCGACCGTCTTTACACAAAGCTCATCGTGCCCCGGCGCGCGCCCATGCATGAGCTGGAACGGTACGCTGAATTTATGACCGGGATGGGGCTGGCGGTTCCTCCGGAGCCCTGGCGGCTGAGAACGAATGGGCAAAAACTTCGTGGCGTGACTCTTCCCAGGTCTTCTTATCTCGTGGTTTCTCCCAATGCATCTGACAAAAGACGTTCCTGGCCTTTGGAAAATTTCTTGCGGGCAGCCCGGCAGGTCGCGACGCAACACAAGCTGGCCGTGGTTCTCACCGGTGGTGAAAAAAATCATTTTCCCATCCGCTGGCCCGATGACACCGGCGCCAATCCGGATCTCGTTGACCTTTGCGGACAAATCCCGACCGAAGATCTCCCGGACTTGCTGGCCCACGCTGAATTGGTGATTTCAAACGACAGCGGCATCTATCACCTCGGCATCTCGCTCGACCGTCCAACCGTCGCCGTCGGCGGCAGTGGTCTCCCAGCCAGGTATTTCCCGTACCCAAACGAAGCCACCCTGCCAACAAAAGTGCTTTATCGGCCGGTGTCCTGTGCCGGCTGCAACTGGAGATGCATCCACACGACTTCACGCTCTGAAACCGCCTGGTGCCTGCAACAAATCTCCTGGCCGGAGGTGGCGGATGCCGCCGATGAACTTCTGAGGCGAAGCCTGGAACATGCCACCGTCTGACCATCGTCACCGCATCCTCCTGGCCATCTGCATTTACCAGCCGGAACGGGGCGGCGCATCCGAGTGGCTGCGAAATTACGCGCTCTGGCTCGTGGAGCGCGGACACAACGTGTGCGTGGCCTGTGAACGGGCGGAGACCTCTGTTCCCGAACCTTGCACCTTGCTGACCCTGCCGGCGTCCCGGCACACGAAGAATTCCTGGAGACGCGCCGTCGCCCTGCAAAGCCTGATCCAAGACCATCCCACTGACATCGTGCATGACACGGGCTGCCTTCTGGCGTCTGATGTTTTTCACCCGCTGATGGGCTCGCTCATTCACAACTGGTATCGCCAGTTGCGGGCTTATCCCCTGAAGCTGCGCCTCCGCCGATTCTGGCATGTTCGTCTGTGGCGCGATGTGCGGATGCAGTTGTATCAGCGCCGGCATCACCGATTGCTCGTCGCCTGTTCCAAAAGAGTTGCTTCCGATTTTGCGCAATTAGGTTGCCGGAATTCGATCATCATTCCCAATGGCATCCGGGTGTCAACCCCTCCAACCTCGGACACTGTCCAAAAGTTGCGTAAGGAACTGGGTGTCGGCGATCATCTGCTGGTACTGGTCACTGCCACCAATTTTTATCTTAAGGGTGTGATGACGGTGCTCCGAGCCTGGTCGCTTATGGATGAGGAGACCCGGAAAAAGATGCTGTTGGTCATTACGGGACACAACCAAGACGTGATCTTTGAACAATACATCCAGCGGCACAATCTTCGCGATGGCTGTCGGTTGGCCGGCTGGGTTGAAAATATTGGTGATTATTATCACGCGGCGGATATTTTTCTGAACCCGACGTATCACGACGCCGGCAGCCTTTCGACTTTGAAAGCGCTGGCCGCAGGTTGTGCGGCGGTCACGAGCCGGTTTGATGGTTCTGCCGATTTGATGCGTCATGGAATCAATGGACTGATCCTGGACCAGCCGGATGATGCGGGAAAGCTGGTGGAAACTTTGCGGCAGCTTCTGGATTCCGGATTGCGGAATCAATTGGGCGCGGCGGCCCGGCGGTTGGTGCCGGCAATCAGTCAGGAGCATCAATTTCAACAATTGGAAGCGCTTTACCCCGGTCTCTTGTCCGGCAAAACCATTCCGGTATGAAATCGCTTCTCGCTTTTACCCTGGGCGTCAACCATCCGTCTTCACGGCTGCGAATAGCCGCTTACGCGGACCATTTTCTCCGCCGCGACTGGCATTTGCAAATGTATCACTTTGATTCGGGCATGGGGAAATCACTGCCCCGGGCCGGTTCCTGGTGGACACGCGCGACCCGGCGTCTGCGCCGCGGCTGGCTAACCGCGCGGGCCGCGGCAGCGCTCCGCAGACTTGAGCCGGATGAACCCATCGTCATCAGCCGCGCACTGCCGGTAAGCCGCCAGCCGTTTCTGAAGGCGCCCAATCCCATGGTGTTGGACATCGACGACGCACTCTATCTGGGGCCGGGACGAAATCGGCTGCTTGAACTTTGCCAGCGGGCACAGGTTGTGGTGTGCGGCAACCACACCATTGCCGGAGAACTATCGCCCTTCTCCCGCCGCTGCGTCGTCATTCCCACGGTGGTTGACACCGACCGGTTTCGCGTCCGGACGGATCACCGGCTGAACGGTCCGTTGCGCGTTGGCTGGCTGGGCAGTTCCATGTCCCTTGAACAGACGCTGCTGCCCTGGCTGGACATGTTAGGTGAAATTCGCCGGCAGGTGTCTTTCGCGCTGGTGGTGATTTCAGACGAACCGCCAAATTTTTTGCGGGACATCGGATGGGCGCGTTATTTACCGTGGTCGCCCGCCGTGGAAAAATCCATCGCGGACCACATGGACGTCGGCCTCATGCCGTTGCAGGACGCCCCTTACCAGGCGGCCAAGTGTGGAGCAAAACTGGTGCAATACATGGCCGCCGGACTTCCCGTCATTGCCACCCCCGTTGGCGTTAACCGGGACCTCGTCGTTGACGGAGTGACGGGCTGCTGGGCCACAGATGCGAACGATTGGCGGCAGGCCATTCACCGGCTGGCGGAACAGGAAACATTGCGCGCGGCGTTCGGTCAGGCCGGACGGAAACACGTCGTGCAGAACTACTCCATCGCCCGCTGGGCCGATCAATGGGTGGATTTGCTGAACGAATTAGGCCGTCAGCCGGATTGAGCAGTTCAGGTGCGGACACCGGCGCCGATGATTCGCGGCGGAACGAGCACGGTGCGGATCACGACTTCCGTCATCCCTTGGAAAAAAACCTCCCGAAACGTCTGCTCGCTGAAACGATAGTAATCGCCCGGAAAATCGTGGACGCCCAGGGTGAGGGTTGAATGCTGCAAGGGCCAGCCATCCGTATGCCCGGATAATCGCGACAGCCGGCCGAGCCAGCGGCGCAGCCTGGCCTCGAAGGGAAGCTGCCGGTAGCCCGGCGTGCCGATGACCACCAAACCACCCACCCGCACCACCCGGCGAATCTCCGCCAGGGTCGTCCAGAAAAAGCGGTCATGCTCCAGCACAGCATTGCACAGCACAGCATCAAAGCGCTGATCGGGAAAACCGGTCATGTTGTTGGCGTCAGCCTCCAGGATGGTGAAGTCCCGGAACTTGGAGCTGCCGGTCTTGTTGATTCCGATCTTCTCGGCGGCGCCGGCCAGT
This sequence comes from Verrucomicrobiota bacterium, assembly GCA_049516755.1. Taxonomy (GTDB): domain Bacteria; phylum Verrucomicrobiota; class Verrucomicrobiia; order Limisphaerales; family UBA11358; genus UBA11358. Next base: position 12,428 of record JBEKSU010000014.1, read on the forward strand.
GAAGGCAGATTCAACAATGTGAAGTCATCCGGCGTCGCTCCGATTTCCAGCACGGCTCCACGAATTGCGCGCGCGCGGCAGATTTCCTCAAACACGTTAAAGACCGCGGGATGCATGATTTAACGCCTCAATTTTTTGGCCGCGCGCCAGTAAATGTTCTGCGCCCACACCCGGAGCCGGCCGGCCGGGTGCCGCAGATCGTAGCCGTACACGGCGGCAATGCGCATCGCCTCTGCGGAACATCGCATTGCCGGGATGACGCGGGCCAGCGGGCGGGTTTGCCGGGCGGCTTCCCGGAGCGCCTGGGGGTCAGGTTCCAACTGCAAAAACTCGAACACACCCGATAATTCCTTTTCGGTTCGGCGGCAGAAATCTTCGTAACGCAGGCTGTGAACACACCCGGGCAGGGTTTGGCGGAGCTGCAACACCTGTTGTTCGTGGAAAGCCCACCGCTCCACTTTTTCCTCCGGGGACAGCCCCAGCCAGAAATCTCCGTCCGCCGTCTGGTTGAACCGGTCGGAACTCGCCACCACTTCGAACGGATGCCGGACAATATGTAGAAAACGCGCCTCGGGAAAGTGCGCCAGCAGAAACGCCAGCAACTCCGGGTCCGTGTGTTGCATCGGTTTCTTGTCGCCGACCCACTGTAGGCCGGTTTTCTGCTGGGCCGGCAGCCACGGATTGCCCTTTGCCATCACCGCCATCTGCACGGCCACAAAATTCTCCCAGGGACTTGCCTCCCGACGGAGCAAATGTCCCGCGCTCTCCAGCGTCAGGCGCAGGCCCCGGTCCGAGTCCCAGGCATGCGCGCGAAACGGCTGGTCGTGATGAAACTGATACAAAATCCAGGCGATATCGGACTCATGGGATACGAACACCTGCGGCTGCAGATTCAAAACCCGCACCAGTTGGGAGGTTCCGGAACGCTTGTTGCCGATGATGAACAGGGGGCGGATCATCTGGTTTAAGCCGCCGGTATTTTTTTTATCCACTCCAGAATTGCGGAAACACATTCCGTCACGCTCAATTTGTCGGTGCGCAATTCAAGTTCCGGGTTCAAGGGCGGTTCATAAGGGGCGGAGATGCCGGTGAATTCCTTGAGTTTTCCGGCTCGCGCCCGGGCGTAGAGCCCCTTCACATCGCGTCGCTCGCAAACTTCCAGGGGCGCATTCAAATAGACTTCGATGAATTTTCCCGGCGGCAACATGCGGCGCGCCGCCTCGCGATCATCCCGGTAGGGAGAAATGAACGCCGTGATGCAAATGACGCCGGCATCGGCAAACAGCCGGACGACTTCCCGCACCCGCCGGATGTTCTCGCGCCGGTTCTCCGGTGAGAAACCCAGGTCGGAGCAAAGGCCCTGGCGCGTATTGTCGCCGTCCAGCACGTAGGCGAGCCGGCCCTGATGGAACAGCGCGTGTTCCAGCTCCGTGGCAATCGTGGACTTGCCGGAGGCGCTCAACCCCGTGAGCCAGATGACACAACCGGACTGGCCCAGGCGATGCGCGCGCTGTTCCGCCGTAACCTTGCCCGGAGTCCAGAAAATGTTTTTGCTCAAGGGTTCGCTCATGCCCACAACTGGCGGTCCAGCGAGCGGTATTGAATCGCCTCGGAAATGTGGTCGCTCAGGATTTTTTCCGAGCCGGCCAGGTCCGCAATCGTCCGCGCCACCTTCAAAATCCGGTCGTAGGCCCGGGCGCTCAGATTCAAATCGGCCATCGCATTTTTCAGCAGTTCCTTCGTCGCCTCGTCCAGCTCGCAGAATTGCTTCAACTCGCGCGTGCCCATCCGCGCATTGCAGGTGATCTTCGGCTTTTGCTTGAAGCGTTCGTGCTGGCGGCGGCGCGCGGCCACGACGCGGTCGCGGATTTGCGCCGAGGTTTCGCCCGTGCGGTCGCCGGCGATTTCCCGGAACTTCACCGGCGGCACTTCCACGTGCAAATCCACCCGGTCCAGCAACGGCCCGGATATCCGGCCCAGATAATTCTGGATTTCACGCGGCGAACTTCTCGACTCGCCCGGCATTTTTCCATCTGGAGTTGGGTTCATCGCCGCGAGGAGCATGAATTGTGAGGGAAACGTCATCGTGCCTGCCGCGCGCGAAATGGTCACGCGTCCGTCTTCCAGCGGCTGGCGCATGGTCTCCAGCACGCTGCGCTTGAACTCCGGCAGTTCGTCCAGAAACAAAACGCCGTTGTGCGCGAGCGAAATTTCGCCCGGCGTCGGATTGATGTTGCCGCCGAGCAGGCCGGCGTCGCTCGCCGTGTGATGCGGCGTGCGAAACGGTCGCCGCGTCACCAACGCCTGGCCCGGCGCCAGCAGACCGACGATGCTGTGAATTTTTGTCGTTTCGAGCGCCTCGTCCAGGGTCAAGGGCGGCAGGATCGTCGGCAGCCGCTTGGCCAGCATGGATTTGCCGGTGCCGGGCGGGCCGATGAGTAGCGCGTTGTGTCCGCCGGCGGCGGCGATTTCCAAGGCGCGTTTCACGTTTTCCTGGCCCTTGACCTCGGCAAAATCCAGGTCGTCATCGTGCGCTTGATCGAAAATTTTGGCGGTGTCCACCTTGACCGGCGCGATTTTGATTTCGCCTTCGAGAAAGCTTGCGGCTTCGCGCAGATTTTGAACGGGGATGACCTGCAGCCCTTCCACGACGGCGGCTTCGGCGGCGTTTTCCGCCGGAACGAGCACGCCCACCCGGCCGTCGGCGCGCGCGCGCAGGGCGACGGGCAAGACTCCCTTGCATGGGCGTACCGCGCCGGTGAGCGCGAGTTCCCCAACGATAACAAAATTGTCGAGCTGGTCGGTTTCGATTTGTTCGCTGGCGGCGAGCATGCCGAGCGCGATGGGCAGGTCGAAACTGGGGCCTTCCTTTTTCACGTCGGCGGGCGCGAGGTTGATGGTCGTGCGCCCCATCGGAAATTTGAAACCGGAATTGGTGAGTGCAGTCGAAACCCGGTCGCGCGATTCCTTCACCGCGGCGTCCGGCAGGCCGACGATGACGACCAAGGTGTCGCCATAACCGGCGTTGACCTCGACTTCGACGGGATACGCTTCAATGCCATTGAGCGCGGCGGAACAGACCCGGGCTAACATGGGAAAGTTATGGTCGAACTTGCGCCGGACTTCAATCCGGTTTTTTGGGATGGGGACTGGCAGTTATGCCTTGAGGAGGCTGTTGTCGTGTCGGCGCCATGCTCCAAATTCGAGCCACAGGCTCGACACTACAGCAAATGAGGATCCTTGCCGGCCCGGTTTAAGGCTTGATTTTGCGCCCGTCAGCAGGTATAAGATTATACTTTATGTTAGGAAAACCAATCAGGCTGTTTCCCTTCAGCTAGGAAGGAGCGCGTCTTGAAATTTGTCCTCATCTCATTGGCGGAGGATGTTTTCATTCCCAGTCCCCGCTACCTTTCCGCCTACCTGCGGGCGGAGGGGCATGAGACCACCCTGATTTATCTGCCGTGGCATTATACCGACAAGAAATTGGATTCGGCCAATTCCTTTCTCTACCCCTATCCCGAACCGGTTCTCGAGCAAATCGCGGAATTGTGCCAGACGGCCGATCTGGTCGGCATTTCCCTGATGACGTGCCATTTCGACAATGCCGTCCATATCACCCGGTTTCTGCGCGGGAAATTGTCCGCGCCCATCATCTGGGGCGGCATCCATGCCTGCATCCGGCCCCTGGAATGTCTGGAACACGCGGACCTGGTCTGCGTGGGCGAAGGCGAACTGGGCCTGAGCCAGCTGGCCAAGGAGATGGACAGCGGCAAATCCTGGGAGTCGGTATCCGTGCCGGGCATCCTGAAACGTTCCGACCGGGAAACGACCAACTGCGCGGCGGGCCCGTTGATCGAAGACATCAATCAGATACCGATTCCCGATTGCGAGCTGGAGCATCAATATGTCCTTTACGAAGGCAAGCTGGTGCAACTGAACAGCCGGTTGCTGGCCCAATGCCTGGACTACTGTTACTCAGCGATGTTCTCGCGCGGTTGTCCCTACGTCTGCACGTATTGCTGCAACAACGCCTTGCGCAATCTTTACCAGCGAAAATTGCGGGTGCGCTGGCGGAGCGTGGACAACCGGCTGGCGGAATTGAAGGCGGTGGTCAAACTCATGCCCGACCTGCGGACCATCAGTTTTACCGACGATGCGTTCATGGCGCAGCCGGCCGAGTTGTTGAACGAATTCACGGCCAAGTACCGGGAACAAATCGGCCTCCCGTTTTTCCTGCTCACCACGCCCCGCTCGGTGACGGATGAAAAAATCACGGCCCTGGCCGAGGCCGGCCTTTATCATCTCTGCGTGGGCGTGCAATCCGGCAGCGAACGCATCTTCAAAAAATTGTATCGCCGGCCCGAATCCCTGCCGGAGGTGATTTCCGCCAGCCGCTGCATCAAACGGGCCGGGAAGAAACTGAACAAGCAAATCCTGGTGCGCTACGATTTTATTCTCGACAACCCGTGGGAAACCGCCGACGACATCGAGGCCAGCATCCGGCTGTGCACCGAATTGTCGAAGCCGTTCAACATCGCCATGTTCTCGCTGACCCTGTATCCAGGCACCGATCTCTATCAGCGGGCGAAAGAAGAAGGTTTGATTGTTGACGACCTGAACCAGGTTTACCGCTCCAGCCAGTTGCTGCCCAAACGCAATTATCTCAACGGCGTGTTTGCGGCCGTTTCCGCCAACGCGCCGCGCTGGGTGATTTCCCTCCTGCTGTGGAAGCCGATCCGCCGGTGGGGGCCGGTCTGGCTTCCGTACCGCGTGGCGGCCCTGTTCGAGTTCCTGAAAATGGTCCGCGGCTTTTTTGGCTACCTGTTCGGCGGCGAATGGGGCGTCATCAAGTTTTTCTTCAAGCCGGCCCTGATGCGATTATGGTCCGGGTTCGGGGCCAGAAAGGAATTTCAGGAACGGCCTCGGTTTCGTGGCGCCGCCGGCCAACTGGCGGAAGCCAAGCCCGCCTAAATTCGGGATGGCCGCAAAAAAACGCAAGAATCACAAAAAGGACTAAATCGTAAGTTGGCTTTTTGCGCCTTCTGCGCCTCTTTGCGGCAATTCTTCTGGCGGCGGACAAACCAAAATTGGTTGACTGGTCATGGCCCGGGCGCATCATGCCCGCGAAGTCAGGCTGGCGGGAAGCGACAAGGTATTCGGACTTTGGCTTTTCCCGGCAAAAGACATCACATGACAAAGTGAGTTTGGCCGAACAATACTGTTCGACATACGATTATGCCACAATACGGTGAAAGCAATACAGGCACACCGGGCGTGATCAAGATCAACTATCCCAAAAAGGGGCAGATTGGTTACTTGGTTAAAGCTCAGCGGCGTGAAAACAAAATACACGAAATCTTCTACGTGCGTCACTACGGAGGTGATTGGAAAAAGTGTTACGCGGCCGCAAAGGCGAAGGCCAAGGAATTTTTTCTGGAAAATCCGCGGTACTCCCGCAAGGAAGTAGCGAAGATTCTCACCAGACGCAATAAGTCTGGTATCAGAGGCGTAAGAATCCGGCAGAAAAAGTATCGTTGGAAAAGTGATCCGGATAGAACAACTATCTTTCTTGATGCTGAGGCATCTTGGTCCCCTCGGAAAGACCAGGTTAAGAAGCGAACGTTCTCACTGGAGAAATACGGTGAAAGGGAAGCCTGGAGGCTCGCCCGTAAAGCTCGGAAGAAAGGCCTTCAACAAATGGAAGAAGGTTGACAGCGCATGAGTAATCCTATTGCACCAGAGCCGATTCTGCGGGCTGCCCTCCGAGTGCTTCATGTCGCTGCTTACACAACGCGGAATTGGACGCTTTCCGAGGACATCTCGCGGAAGCAGATCAATGACCTTTGGGAGGCAATTCACGAGATTCCAGATTTGATCAAGCGGTGGCGTGGCGACGAGGAGTCTCTCCGAGAGTTAAGGATGTATATGCAGGAATATGATAAGCGGTGGAGCTTTCCGAAGCTTGAGCAGATATTTGATCAGGCTCTGAATGATCCGATCCTGTAACATCGGCGGCTATTTTTTCGTCGCCAGCAACTCGTTTACTTTTCCCATCACGGCGAAGGCGTCGGCCACGTAAAGCACGTCGGCTTTGCCGCGGGCCCAGCCGCAGTTCGGGTCCAGGCTGATGGCGCGGCGCTCGTTGATGAATCGCCAGCCGACGGTGTGCGGTTCCTCGCCGTGACAGCACGTGCTCAGTCCTTTCGCATGCCGCGGCGTCGAGCCGGTCTGGCCAATCTGGTTCAGATGCGACAGGAACGACAGCACGGCCTGGCCTTCGCCGCCCAGGTCCACCAGCGATTTGCTGCTGCCCAGCGACGCGCGGCTGACTTGCAGGAAACCGCGAATCAATTTTTCCGCCTCCGGCACATGTGTCTGGCCGTCGGCTTGTTTCTTCGTCCAACCCGCGCCGGTGACAAAGAGCAGTTCCGCGTCGGGGCGGATGGTTTGAGCGTCCGCCTTCGGTTCACGCAAACCAATCACGGTCGTGCGTTTGCAGGCGTCGGACAGATTTATGGCAACCGTTTCAACCTTGGCCGTACCGGCGCCGCATTCGCAGGCGGTCTGGCTGCCGGGGTCAATGAGCATGAACCAGGGCCGTTGCGCGCGGGTGAGTGTGGCTTCCATACGCTGGCGGTAGTACCAGCGATTGATGGCCGGCTTGCCGCCGGCATCGGCTACACCGGTCACGTGGGTGTCAGCGCGTCCGCCGAGGCGTTGTGCAACGCCGGGCAACACGCGCGCCCAGCGCGACGTAGCCGGAGCAACAACGATTGTGGCCTGGGCCGCTTTGCAAATGGCTTCCGCCGCCGCTGCGTCGGATGCGTAGCGCGACTGGGCAAAGTCCTTGCCAGCCACGCCGAAATATTTCGTGGCGGGACAGGCGGCAATGGAGTCCGCGGCGGCCTGGACACTTTCACCGACGAGGCCCACGACAAGGCTGGAGCTGGCAAGCGATTTGTTCAAGGTTCGGGCCGCGTGCAACGCTTCGCGGGCGGATCTGGCGAGCGAGCCATCGGTCTCGGTGTGGGTGAGTAACAAGATAGTTTCCATAAAAAATTAGCCGCAAAAAAGCGCAAAATTAAACTGCATCCGATAAAACATATTTTCTGACCTCGGGCTTGCCAGGCGCAACTTTACACCACCATCAACTCCCTCGCCCCGCCTGAGCGGGGAGAGGGTCGGGGCGAGGGGATTTGAATTTAAACGCGACACCTCACCCCGGCCCTCTCCCCCAACTTCGTTGGCGGAGAGGGAGAAAGGTTTCCAGGTTCTCATGTGTTTTTTGCGTGTTTCGTGTGTTTCGTGGTTTCTACTTTTTTATCCACTCGACGATTTCCTTCGCTATCTCGTCCGCCGATTTGTCCTTCACGATTTTGGTTTCGCGCAATTGTTTCGGCAGCGCAACGCTCGCGAAGCTCAATCCTTCGCCGGCGAGTTTCACCGGTTTGGCCTTTTGCAACGCGGGCATCACGGTGCGCATGTTCACCATGCCCACCTGCGGATTGTTCTTGGGTTCGGGCAAATTACCTGTGGCCCAGCCGAGCAACGCGGGCGCGCCGGCGCATTTGGAAATCTGATGTTTGCCACCCTCGATGCGCTCCAGAATTTCCAGCGACCCGTCAGCGGCGATCTTGAGTTCATCCACGCCCTGGAACTGGTCGGTGATGCCGAGGCGTTCGCCGACCATCTGCATGGTGGCGCCCGCGCCGCGCGATGCGGATTCCCAACCGCCGAACACGAGTAGCTTGGATTTGTCGAGACCGGGGATGGTCTGGATGGCATCCGCCAACGCGGCGGCGACCTCCGCGGCCTCGGTGAACCCGCTGGCCGGACCGTCGAGCGCGACGAGTTCAAATGGCACCTTTTGCGCGACGGTCATCATCACCTGCTGGAGCTTGGCCTTGGGCCCGAGGCTGACGAGCCAGACCTTGGAGCCGGGCGCGGACTTTGTGAGATTCGCGGCCTCGTAAAGTGCGTGGCTGGCCCACGGGTCGAGGACGGCGGGCAGCATCATTTCATTTTTCAACGCGGGGCCGGCCGGGCCGGTCACCGGTTCCAGGGTCTGGAGCGGGTCCGGCACGATGCTGCCGCAAACGACAATTTGATAGGCAATGCTCATGCGGGGCGGAATTAAGCCGGAAAAGGAGTGGACAGTAAATCCGAAACGAGGAAGAAATGCGAATGACCAATGACGAATAGCATTCAACATTCAATACCCAACGCCGAATGACGCCTTTCCTTGAACGTTCGATGTTGAATGTTGGGCGTTGAATGTTTCCCGGTTCACGGGAAATGGCGTACCACCATTTCCCGCACCTCGGCCAGCCACGCGGCGCGCTGTTTGGCGGTGCTGGTGACGACCACGCTGAACGTCCGGCGCTGGACATTCTTCACGCCGCACAAGTCGAATACGCAATTTTTCCACAGCGTTTCCAGCGGGTCGCCAAACGCTTTCCGCTCGCGCGCGTCCGGCGTGTTGGCGGTGTTGAAAACAATCGCCGCCCGGGCCTTGAGCAGGCCCATGGGCACGCCTTCGCCGTTGTCGCCTTCGACAAAGCGATAGGCCACTTCGGGCCGCAGCACGCGGTCGATCCAGCCCTTGAGGATGGCCGGCGGCATGCCCCACCAGTTCGGATGCACGACGATGATGCCGTCGGCGTTGGCAATTTCCTTGCAGTGCCGGGCAACGACCGGAGCGGGTTTCGCGTCCTTCCGGAGTTCTTCCGCGGATACCAACGGTGGGAATTGCTCCTGGCAAAGGTCGTGAAGGATGAGCTGATGGCTGTTTTGGCGAAGCGTATCTGCCGCCGTGCTGGCGATGGCGTGATTGAAGCTCCCGGGCGCCGGATGCGCGAGGATGATGGAAATATTCATCAATTCACGGCTTTTGATCACCGCTGGCTTTGCCCCGCTTCTTTTCCAGAGCCACACAATAGACGCCCCGGCCGTCGCTGGCGGGAGCAAAGCAGCCGTTGCACGAACCGCATTCCGACGCGCGGCGGTCTCCCGCGTGCCAGCGCTTGACCAGTCCGGGTTCGCAAATCAGCGGCCGGCCGAACGAGATATAGTCGGCCACACCGTGGCGTATCAAATCAGTTGCCGTCTCGTAGGAGCGGATGCCCCCGACCAGCATCAGGGGTATTTTGACCTTGGCTTGGTAAAGCTGCGCGGCTTCCCGGTAGAAAACCTCGTCCTGCGGAGGCTTCAGCTTCCCCGGCCGCACCGGCACAAACTTTTCGGGAGAAGCCACTGTTCCGCCGGAGTATTCGATGGCATCAACGGAAGCGGCTTCGAGCATGGCCGCAACTTGCACCGCCTCGTCGCGCGTCAGGCCGCCTTCCAGGAAATCCTCGGCGTTGAGCTTGATGAGAAGTGGATAGCCTGGTCCGGTCGCCTTCCGGATGCTCCGCACGGTTTCGAGCAGGAACCGGGCGCGGTTTTCCAGCACGCCGCCAAACTCGTCGGTCCGCTGGTTGAATGCCGGGGATAGAAACTGGCTGAACAAAAAACCGTGGGCGGCGTGAAGCTGGATGGCATCGAAACCGGCCTGTTTGGCACGCACCGCCGCCTGCTTGAAGGACGAGATGATGTACGCGATGTCCGGCTGGCTCATGGCCCGGCAGGTGGTCTGGCCATCCTTGGTGACGGCGGAGGGACCAATGGATTGCAATCCGGTCAGCGCAGGATCCGCAAATCTTCCGCCGTGGACGATTTGCAGGGCGATTTTTCCACCTGCCTTATGGACCGCTTCAACCATTGCCCACAACCCGGTCACGAAACGGTCGTCATGAATGGCGAGCTGGCCGGGACTTGACCGCCCCTCGGGGCTGACGAACGTGTAACCGCTGATGATCAAACCAATCTCGTTACCGGCCAGTTCCACCATCATTTTGGTGAGCTTGGGGGTGACGGAACCGTCCGGGCCGGCCAGCCCTTCCCAGGTGGCGGACCGCACAAAGCGGTTGGCCAGTGTCATGCCGTTGATGGAAACCTTCTCAAACAATTCAGCCATAATCATCCTTCGGTTCAGGGCTTCGGATAGCCCACGGAATTTGCCAGAATTATCATCTGATCCGGACGCAGTTTCAGTTTTGCTCCAAGGGCCGCCTTATCCACCGACATTCTGGCCCCGGTGACCAGGCCTTCGGAGGCGCAGAAGAGATAAACGTTTTGCGAAATATAACCGACGTCAATATTGGCAGTGTTCACTTTGTTTTCATCGTTCCCTTTGCCCATTTTGGAGAGATCAGCGACGAAAACCAGAGTCACAGGCGCATTCGTTACGAAAGCCTGGGTTCCGCCCAGCGCCCGGATGTCTTCGGTAACAACCAGATCGAGTTTGTTGGATTTGGCGGAGTAAACATACGTACCCGATTTGAGCAGCACGTAGATGTCGGTCTCCTGATAATTCCTGGCGGAGGGCGCGGTGCGCTTGCCATCGGGCCGATTGATGCCAAAAGCCGCCCAGAGAAGGCTGGAAAGTTGCTGGGGTGAAAGCTCCTTGGCATCGAAAGCCCGGGCTGTGGATCGTTTCGCCAGCGCATCCATCAGTGGCATACCGCCGGTTTTTTGTGGCGCGGGCAGGTCAATGGATTGCGCCCAAAGGCTGCCGGCGATGAATGCGGCAGCGAAAATGGATAACGTTCGGTTCATGATTTTGTTTGGTGTGTAAACCAAAACATGCCGACCGCACAGAAATTGTCAATTACCGGACTGAGCGCGTTATTATGGTTCAAGAGCGGTGGAGGGCCACCGCAGTTCAAGACGCTGGCGCGTTTCACAAAGCCCCCCGAATTTCGCGAAGCGTCTTGGAGTGCGCCAGCCCCCTGGCGCTTTGGCCGGAGCGCAGGGAAACACAGGCCAGAATTAGCTCTCATTGGCCGCGAATGTCTGTTATAGTGGCCAGTCGCGAATATATTGCATGACACCAAATCTTTTTTCCGAACTCGGCCTGTCCGAGGCATTGCTCAAGGCCGTTGACAAGCTCGGCTTCGAAAAGCCCGCGCCGATCCAGTCCGCGGCCATTCCGCTCCTGATGGCCGGACGCGACGTCGTGGGCCAGTCGCAGACCGGCTCGGGCAAGACCGCCGCGTTCGCCATTCCGGCCATTGAAAAGACCGACCCGCAATTGCGCGCGGTGCAGGCGCTCATCCTTTGTCCCACGCGCGAGCTGGCCGTGCAGGTTTCCGAGGAAACGCACAAGCTCGCGTTTTTCAAGCGCGGCATCCACGCGCTGCCGATCTACGGCGGGCAATCCTACGAGCGCCAGTTCCACGGCCTCCAGCAGGGCGCGCAAATCGTCATCGGCACTCCCGGCCGCATCATGGACCACATGCGCCGCGGCACGCTCCGGCTCAACAGCGTGAAGATGGTCGTCCTCGACGAGGTGGACGTGATGCTCAACATGGGTTTTCGCGACGACATCGAATTGATCCTGCAATCCACGCCCAAGGAACGGCAGACCGTTTTTTTCTCCGCCACCATCCCGCGTCCCATCCAGCAGTTGATCGAGAAGTATTCGCGCGACCCGCAGCAGGTGCACATCGAGCAAAAGGCGCTCACCGTGCCGACGGTGGAGCAGGTTTATTACGAGGTGGACCGCCGCTACAAAATCGAATTGCTCACGCGGCTCATTGACATCCACGACTTCAAGCTCGGCATCATTTTCTGCAACACCAAGCGCATGGTGGACGATCTCGTGGACCATTTGGAAGCGCAGGGTTACATGGCCGACCGGCTTCACGGCGACATGACGCAGAACATGCGCGACCGCGTGATGAACAAGTTTCGCAAGTCCGGACTGGAATTTCTCGTGGCCACCGACATCGCCGCGCGCGGCATTGACGTGGACGATGTGCAGGTGGTCTTCAACTATGATCTGCCTTACGACGTGGAGGATTATGTGCATCGCATCGGACGCACCGGGCGCGTGGGCCGCAGCGGACGGGCGATCTCCTTTGTTTCCGGGCGCGAACTGTTTCAAATCCGCAACATCGAGCGCTACTCCAACGCGCGAATCCTTCGCGCCCGGGTTCCCACCGAGGCTGAAGTCAAGGAAGCGCGGGAAAATGTGTTCATCGACAAGCTCCGCGCGATGCTGAAGAGCGGCGAGTTCAAGCGGCAGGACCAGTT
>JBEKSU010000015.1:0-24490 GCA_049516755.1 Verrucomicrobiota bacterium
TGGTATTCCTCAAAATCGGTGCGTTTGCCGATGCCATTTTCGCCGGCCACCAGCAGCTTGGCGTCCGGCACCACAATGGCCAGCGCGACGACTTCATCGCGCTTCTCCAATTTGATGCCGCGCACACCAGCGGCGGGACGGCCCATCGGGCGCGCGTCCTCCTCGTTGAAACGGATGCTCATTCCGTCGCGGGTGATGAGCACGGCTTCGCTCTGGCCGGTCGTCAGCTTCACGTCAATCAACGTGTCGCCCGGATCGATGCCGATGGCGATGATGCCGCCTTTGCGGACGTTGGCAAAATCCTTGAGTTCGGTCTTCTTGACCGTGCCCAGTCTGGTCGAGAAAAGCACAAAGCCAGGCTGTTCCCACGTCACGTCCTCCTTGTTGGTATTCGTCTTGGAGAGAACGCGGATGAGCGCGGCGATGGTTTCGCCCGCCTTCAATTCGAGCAAATTGGCGATGCTCCGGCCCTTGGCGGCGCGGCCCATGTCGGGAATTTCATGCACCCGCTCGACATACACCCGGCCGGTGTTCGTGAAGAACATGAGATAATCGTGCGTGCTGGCGGTGAAAAGGTGCTCGATGAAATCATTGTCCTCATCCGTAGCGCCTTCCTTCGTCGTCATGCCGATGACGCCCTTGCCGCCGCGGCGCTGGGCGCGATAGGAGCTGACGTTTGTGCGCTTGAGGAGGCCGTTGTGCGTGAGCGTGATGATGACGCCTTCGTTGGCGATGAGGTCTTCGATGTTGATCTCGCCTTCGTCGGGCATGAGGTCGGTCAGGCGCGGGGTGGCGTATTTTGCTTTGATCGCCTGCAATTCGGCCTTGATGATGGTGAACACGCGGGCTTCCTTTGCCAGAATGTCCATCAAATCCTCAATGCGCTTGAGCAATTCCTTGTATTCGCCCTCGACCTTGTCAATTTCCAGGCCGGTCAACTGGTACAGGCGCAATTCCAAAATGGCGTCCACCTGCCGTTCGGTCAGCGCATACCGGCCCTTGGTCAGGCGTGACTCGTTGCGAATCAAAATGGACCAGCGTTCCACCTGCTTTTGGGTCCACTCGAACGCCAGCAGCTTGACCCGGGCTTCCTCGCGCGTCTTGCTGCCGCGGATGATCTTGATGAAATCGTCAAGGTTCGCCAGCGCGATGAGATAACCCTCGAGAATTTCCGCGCGTTCCTCGGCCTTCTTCAACTGGAACCGCGTGCGGCGCAACACGACCTCGCGGCGGTGCTCGATGTAGCAATTGATGAGTTCCTTCAGCCCGAGCGTCTTGGGCCGGCCGTGGTCAATCGCCAGCATGTTGACGGCAAAACTCGATTCCAGCGCGGTCTGCTTGTAAAGATTGTTGATGACGACCTTGGCGATGGCGTCGCGCTTGAGTTCAACCACCACGCGCGTGTTTTCATCCGATTCGTCGCGGATGGCCGTGATTTCGGTGAAGCCCGGCGTTTTTTCGTTCACCAGTTCGGCCACGCGCTCGACGAGCACCGCGCGGTTGACGTTGTAGGGAATTTCCGTGATGACGATCTGTTCCTTGCCGCCCTTGAGCTGTTCAATGCCGACCTTGCCGCGGACCTTGATGCTGCCGCGGCCCGTCGTGAAGTATTCCTTGATGACTTCCAGCCCGCACACCATGCAGCCGGTCGGGAAGTCCGGGCCTTTGATGAATTTCATCAGTCCCTTGACCGTGATGTTCGGGTCGTCAATCTGCGCGCAGACGCCGTCAATGATTTCACCCAGATTGTGCGGCGCCATGTTCGTGGCCATGCCGACGGCGATTCCCGTGCCGCCATTGACGAGCAGATTGGGAAACGCGGCGGGGAAAACGGTCGGCTCGGTGCGGGTTTCGTCGTAGTTGGGAACGAAATCCACCGTGTCCTGATCCATGTCCTCCATCAATACCGCGCCGAGATGCGCGAGCCGCGCCTCGGTGTACCGCATGGACGCCGGCGGGTCGCCTTCGACGGAACCGAAATTGCCCTGCCCGTCCACCAGCCGTTCGCGCATGGCCCACGGCTGCGCCATGTGGACGAGCGTCGGGTAAATCGCCTGGTCGCCGTGGGGATGGTAATTGCCCATCGTTTCGCCGACGATTTTGGCGCACTTGAGATGCTTGCGGTTCGGCATCACGCCGAGATCGTTCATCGCGTAAAGAATACGCCGCTGCGAAGGCTTGAGACCATCGCGCGCATCCGGCAGCGCGCGCGAAATGATCACCGACATCGAGTAATCAAGAAACGAGTTCTTGATTTCATCGGCGACATTGATCTTGGCGATTTTTTCCCCGGAGGCGAACAACGGCGTGTTGATCACCGGCAGGTCATTTGAAGGTTTGGGTTTTGGTTCGTCGGGCATAAAAATTATTTGGCTGCGGCGATGTCCTCGATTTCACCCGGAATCAAAGCGATGCCGAGCTGTTTACAAGCGGCGCGAATCCGTTTATCGGTTGCGGACATTGTACCGCTGCGCTGCAAATCACAAGTTGCGACGTGCAAAGCGTCCAATGTCCGTAGTGGGACACGCGGATGACACGCCACTTGAATCGCGCGGGCGCGTTCGAGCACTCTGCGGTTCAGCGGGAACAACACAATGAGTTCGCTTTCAACCATGGGAAAAAAATTCGCCATGGCACTTTCGCGCTCGGGTGGCGTAATGTCCCCCGCGCGCTCTTTGAACAGCAGCGCGGCACAAACTTCTGTCAAAGCCAGTTCCGACGATACAAAGCTGTGCCCTGACAGTTGGCGGCCAAACCATTCGCTGTCGGCTTCACGCACGAGCAACTTCACGATGATGGCTGTGTCGAGATACATCACCAACCTCGCGCATCGCGGTCCAGATTGACGGCTTCCTCGGCCGACATGCCGCGATGAATCGGCTGCTTCATCAGGTAATCGCCCATGCCTTCAAAAACTTTTCGAGGCTTGGCTTCCGCAACACTGACCAATTTGGCCTTCGGTTTGCCGTCGCTGGTGATGGTGATTTCCTGTCCGGCGGCCACCAATTCCAGCAGTGCCGACAAATGTGCCTTGGCCGCGCGGACGCTGATGACTTCACCAATGCCCGGTGCAACAGTGACTTCTTTGAGCACCGCCGATCGCGGCTTGTGCGCCGGGTATTTGAGCGTTTTTACTTTCATTCATCCAATGTAGTCACGCGTGACTACATTTGTCAACAATTTAAATGTCCAGGTTCCGCACGTTGAGCGCGTTGTCCTCGATGAACTGGCGGCGGGGTTCGACTTCCTCGCCCATCAGTTTGGTGAACATTTCCTCGGCATCAACGGCGTTGGTCAGGTCAATGCGCAGCAGTTTGCGCCGCACCGGATCCATCGTCGTCTCAAACAGTTCCTTCGGGTTCATCTCGCCCAGCCCCTTGAACCGCTTGATTGACAGCCCGCGCTTGCCGACCTCTTTCACTCCGGCCAGGATTTCCGGAATGGAAAACAGCGGCTTCACCGTTTCGCGCTCGCCTTCGCCTTCAATCAATTCAAACAACGGTTTGTCCTGTCCGGCGTAGTGCTCGATGCTGAAACCCTTCTTGTCGAGCTTGGAGAGCAATTCAACGATGGCCTTGCTTTCGTGCAGCTCGATGTGCCGGGCGCGCCGCGTCGAACCGTTTTTCTTCTCGATGGTGGTCGTGTCGCCTTCCTCATCGCTGCCAAACAATTTCAAATCGGCATTCTTGGCGCCGAATTGCGCCAGTTCGTCCTCGGTGTGAAAATAATGCACCGTTTCATCATTGCCTTCGCGCACCTTGACCAGATGTCTCGGCAGATCGCCGGTTTTCTTCTGGCGCCGTTCAACGTATTCGGCAAAGTCGCCGCCGTGACGGCGCAATGCGGTGGCGTATTTGTCGAGCGATTCGAGCAGTTCCAGAATTTCCGCGAGTTGCTTTTGGGAAAGCTCTTTTTTGTCGGACAGGTTCTTTAACCGCACTTCTTCGGTGCCGAGTTCGAGCAGAATTTTGTTCAACCGCGCGTCGTCATCAATATATTCCACGCGCTTTTTGCGCGCGATCTGGTACAGCGGCGGCTGCGCGATGTAAACGAAACCGTTTTTGATCAATGCGGGCATCTGCCGGTAGAAAAACGTCAGCAACAGCGTGCGGATGTGCGAACCGTCCACGTCCGCGTCGGTCATGATGATGACCTTGTGATAGCGGAGCTTTTCGATGTTGAACGCGCCTTCGCCCTCGCCGTCGCCGATCCCCGTGCCGACGGCGGTGATCATCGTGCGGATTTCGTTGTTCTGCAGCACCTTGTCCAGGCGCGCCTTCTCCACGTTGATCAATTTGCCGCGAATGGGCAGGATCGCCTGGAATTTCCGGTCGCGTCCCTGCTTGGCCGAGCCGCCGGCGGAATCACCCTCGACGATGAACAACTCGGTGTTCGCCGGATCACGGTCGGAGCAATCCGCCAGTTTGCCGGGCAAACCACCGCCGGTCAGCGCGCCTTTGCGGACCGTCTCGCGCGCCTTGCGGGCGGCCTCGCGCGCGCGCGCCGCGAGCAGGCCTTTTTCAATGATTTTCTTGGCCACACCGGGGTTCGCGTCGAAATGTGTCATCAACCCGTCGTAAATAACGGACGCAACAATGCCGTCAATTTCCGTGTTTACCAGCTTCACCTTCGTTTGCGACTCGAAGCGCGGATTCGGCAGCTTGACACTCAGCACGCAGACCAGGCCTTCACGGACGTCATCGCCGGAAATCGTCGGGTCCTTTTCCTTCAGCAGGTTGTTTTGTTTAGCGTACTGGTTGATGGCGCGGGTCAGCGCGGAGCGAAAGCCGGTGAGATGCGTGCCGCCGTCGGTGTTGGGAATGGAGTTGGCAAAGCAGAGAATCTGGTCGCTGTAGCTGTCGGTGTATTGCATCACGCAATCCACAAACACGTCTTCGTCCTTGCCCTCAATTTTGCTGGGCCGTTTGCCCGATATGGCGATGGGTTTGGGATGCAGCGGCTGCTTGCTCCGGCCCAGCTGGCGGACAAACTGCTCGATGCCGTCCCGGTAAAAAAATATCTCCGTCTTCTCGTCGCGCTCGTCCTTGAGCACAATTTCGATGCCCGGATTCAAAAACGCGAGCTCGCGCAGGCGGTTTGCCAGGATGTCGAATTTGAACTCGACGGTGAGGGTGAAAATCGTCGGGTCGGGTTTGAAGGTGATTAATGTTCCCGTTTTTTTGGATTTGCCGATGACTTCGAGTTTCTGCGTCGTTTTGCCGCGCTCGAATTCCATCGAATAAACTTTTTCATCGCGCGAGACCTCCACCTTGAACCAGTCGGAAAGCGCATTGACGCATTTCGCGCCGACGCCGTGCAGACCGCCGGAGTATTTATAGGCGCCCTGGCCGAATTTTCCGCCCGCGTGCAGATTCGTCAGCACCAATTCCACGGCGGGCATCTTCCACTTCGGGTGCATGTCCACCGGAATGCCGCGTCCGTCATCCCGGATCGAAACCGAGCCGTCCACGTGAATCGTCACTTCGATTTTGTTGCAATAACCCGCCAGATGCTCATCAATCGAGTTGTCGAGCACTTCGAACACGCTGTGATGCAGCCCGCGCTCGTCCGGGTCGCCGATATACATGCCGGGCCGCTTGCGCACGGCTTCCAGACCTTCGAGTTTGTCTATTTTTGAAGCGTCGTATTTTTCGGTCGCAGACGGTCTGGTTTTGCTGTTTTCTTCGGCAATATCGTCTTTGGTTTTCGGCATAAAAAGCTGACTTTTACGGTCGTTTTTACCGGGTCCGTGAAAGCTTAAAAAGAATAGAAAAATTGACGATTTAACACAACCTTTATTTGGTCAAAAAAACACCCCAAAACACAATGAATTGTGGCTCCGCCGGCCCGCTTATGCCGTATATTGGGGCAACCCTAAATTGCGACAATCGTTGATTTTGTGGAAATATGACGCCGGATTTTGCCATCGTTTTGCCCTGAATCCGCTTGCATTGCTGCGCAGCAACTTTAGCTTCCGCGCATGGCTTTTTCCGAAACACAGAACGAAATTTCCAAGCCCGTCGAAAACGTGCCGCAACCCGACCGGTTTGTCTGCCGCCATATCGGCCCGCGTCCCGCCGATGCCGTCGAAATGCTCAAGCAGCTCGGCTACGCGAGCCTTGATGCGATGATTGACGCCGCCGTTCCAAAACCGATTCGATTCGCCCGTCCGCTGCAACTGCCCGCTGCGCGCAACGAACATGAGGCCCTCGTCGCGCTGAAGGATATCGCGTCGCAAAACCAGGTCTGCCGCTCGTTCATTGGCATGGGCTACTACGATTGCATCACCCCGGCGGTGATCCAGCGCAACGTTCTGGAAAATCCCGGCTGGTACACGCAATACACACCCTACCAGGCTGAAATATCCCAGGGCCGCCTTGAAGCGCTCCTGAATTTCCAGACGATGGTCGCCGACCTCACCGCGCTCGACATCGCGAACGCCTCGCTCCTCGACGAAGCCACCGCCTGCGCCGAGGCGATGACGATGTGCCACCGGCTCACGGATGGACGCAACATTTTCTTCGTCTCCGAAACCTGCCATCCACAAAACATTGAAGTCGTCCAAACCCGGGCGAAAGCGCTTGGTATTGAAATCGTCGTCGGCAGTCACGAAAAATTTTCGTTCACCGAAAAAGTCTTCGGCGCGCTCGTGCAATATCCGGACACGTTCGGCGCGATTCGCGATTATGCTGATTTCGCGGAAAGGGCTCACGCCGCCGGCGCGCTGCTCACCGCGGCCACGGATTTGCTCGCGCTCACGCTCATCAAACCGCCCGGTGAATTCGGCGCGGACATCGCCGTCGGCAGCGCGCAACGCTTCGGTGTGCCGCTGGGTTACGGCGGCCCGCATGCCGCATTCTTTGCCACGCGCGACGAATTCAAACGCCAGATGCCCGGCCGCCTCGTCGGCGTCTCCAAGGATTCCCGGGGCAAACCCGCGTTGCGCCTGGCGCTGGGCACGCGCGAACAGCACATCCGCCGCGAGAAGGCCACCAGCAACATCTGCACCGCGCAGGCATTGCTCGCGAACATGGCGTCCATGTATGCCGTCTATCACGGTCCGGATGGTTTGAAGAAGATCGCGCAGCGGGTTCATGCACTGACCGGAATTCTCGCCGCTGGTTTGGAAAAGCTGGGCTTTAACGTAGCGCAGCCGTCCCGGCTGCACGGGCAAAGGGGAAATAAAAGTTCCAACGAGCAGGCGGGACGCCTGCGCTACTTTTTCGACACGATCACGATTGCCCTCGGCGACCAGCGCGCCGCCGACATTGTCAAAATTGCCGAGGCGCATCGGATGAATTTCCGGTTGATTGACGACCATACACTTGGCATTTCGCTCGACGAAGCGACCGGCGAAAGCGATGTGGTTGAAATCTGGCAGGTTTTCAAGGGCAACAAGGCCATCGGTTTCACGCTGGACGAACTCACCGGCAATCGGCAATCGGCAATCGGCAATCGGCAATCCAGTTTTCTTACGCACCCGGTATTCAATTCCTACCATTCCGAAACGGAGATGCTCCGCTACCTCAAACGGCTGGAATTGCGCGATCTGTCGCTGACCGCCTCGATGATTCCGCTCGGTTCCTGCACGATGAAGCTAAACGCCGCGGCGGAGATGCTGCCGATTTCCTGGCCGGAATTTGCCCGGCTTCATCCTTTTGCGCCGTTGAAGCAGGCGCGTGGCTACCAGGTCTTGTTTCAAAACCTAGAGGATTGGCTTGCGGAAATTACCGGTTTTGCCGGAATTTCCCTGCAGCCCAACGCCGGTTCCCAGGGTGAATACGCTGGCCAGCTCGTCATCCGTGCTTATCACGAAAGCCGGGGCGATACGCACCGCAACATCTGCCTCATCCCGACCTCCGCGCACGGCACGAACCCCGCCAGCGCCGTCATGGCCGGGCTGAAAGTCGTTGCCGTTGCCTGCGACCGGGATGGCAACATCGACGTGGCCGATTTGCGGGCGAAGGCCGAAGCGCACAAAAAGGATCTGGCGTGTCTGATGGTCACCTATCCGTCCACGCACGGCGTGTTCGAGGAAACGATCAAGGAGATTTGCGAAATCATCCATGCCAACGGCGGACAGGTTTACATGGACGGCGCGAATATGAACGCCCAGGTCGGTCTGTGCCGTCCGGCGGACATCGGTGCGGACGTGTGCCATTTGAACCTGCACAAGACTTTCGCCATTCCACACGGCGGCGGCGGGCCGGGCGTCGGGCCGATTGGGGTGGCGAAACATCTGGTCAAATTTCTGCCGAGCCATCCGGTTTTCACGTCGCGGCTCGAAGAAAAGAATTCAAAACAACACATCGGCCCGGTGGCGGCCGCGCCGTGGGGCAGCGCGGGTATTTTGCCGATTTCGTGGATGTATATTGCCATGATGGGCGTGGACGGCCTGACCGAAGCCACCAAGTTTGCGATTCTGAACGCCAACTACATCGCCAAAAGGCTGGAGAATTATTTCCCGACGCTTTACCGCGGTCATGGCAAACTGGTCGCGCATGAGTGCATCCTCGATTTGCGCGCGTTCAAGAGCGTCACCGCCGAGGACGTGGCCAAGCGGCTGATGGATTACGGCTTTCACGCGCCGACGCTGTCATGGCCGGTCGCCGGCACGTTGATGGTCGAGCCGACGGAGAGCGAATCGAAACTCGAACTCGACCGTTTTTGCGACGCGATGATCGCCATCCACGCCGAGATGACGGCGATTGAATCCGGCGCGGCGGACCGGCAGAACAACCTGCTGAAAAATGCGCCGCACACGGCGGACGTGGTGGCGGCGGACAATTGGGACCGGCCTTACCCGCGCGAATCGGCGGCGTTCCCTGTCAAATCGCTGCGCGACTACAAATTCTGGCCGGCGGTCGGGCGCGTGGACAATGTCTATGGCGACCGCAACCCGGTTTGCTCCTGCGCGGGGATGGACACTTACGTTTCTTGATGTAAACTTCCGTGAGATGAAAATAACCGATGCGCTTTTGGCGGAACACGTTGTGTTCCATAATATTTTTGACCACATCGAAAACGTTGTGCCGAAACTGGAAACGCTGGCCGAGGTGAGAGGATGGGCGGGATTGATGGAAGTGCTGCTGCTCGCTCACGGCAAGACCGAGGAGGACCTGGTGTTCGCTCCGCTGAATCATTATCTGGAACAAATTGGCCAGAGCGACAGTTTCGAACACGAGCATCGGGAAATTGACAACAGCCTGCTGCGGGTGAAGACCGCCAAGCGGGTGCCTGAAGCGCGAAAGCTGCTGCTGCAGGCCGTGACCGCGTCCCGCAAACACTTCGACCGCGAGGAACGGATTGTTTTCCCGCTGGCCGAGCAGGTGATGAAAGGCGAAACGCTGGCCGAACTGGGCAGGGTTTGGATGAAGCAACGGGACGCGGAGTCGGCTTGAGGTTGATGATCGGCATATATTTCAAACGATAGGGCCGCGCTGCTGCGCGGCCATCATACCCCGGCGGCGCAGCCGCGCCGCCCTGCCTTACGTTGCCAAGGCGGCATTCACGCCGGCGACAAGTGCGTTGATGCGGGTGGTCAACGGAAAATCCGACGGCGCTTCGAGGGTGTAGGATAATCGGGTTTTGTTGACGATCAAATAAAACGCCTCGGCCCATAACGGTCGCGTCTGTGGATCAAGGTTCGGACGAATAATGCCGCCCTGGGCCGGGCGGTCTTCGATGATTTCCGACGGGTCAATCGGGCAGACTTCCGCGATGTGCGCAACCATGGTTTCGGCCAGCGATGGACGGTTTTCTGGATTCAATTCGTAAACGTAAAAGCCGTGCGATTCCCAGTCCTCGTGCAGGCAGAGGCAGAGGTCGAACTGCGGCTGGCGTTCCAGCCAGGCGATGTGTGCGCGCGTTTCCGCCGTTTCCCGGTGCCGATATTGCCGGTTGAGGTCAACTCCCCGGTCGTTCTCACGGCGGTTCAAAACGAAGCCCATCGGATTCAGGCACGGGCAAAACCACAGTTCCGCGTCTTTGGGCCATTGGTTCTCCCGGAGCAGGCGCAACGCCGCGAGCGGCCCGGCGGGTTCGTCGCCGTGAATGCCGGTGCTCAAATAAATGCGGATTGTGGATTGCGGATTACGGATTGAAAGCGGGGGACGGTGCAGGGCGAGCAGGTTGAATTCGCCTTGTTGCCCAAACGTCTCGGAGGTCCAGCCGGGTTGTTGGGCGGCGGTTGCGATGTCACGCAGCACGGCGCGGATGTCAATCATCTCGCCGTGGTAGCCGCCGTGATTTTTGCCGAGCTTTTCCACGCGGAGAATTTCACGCAAAGACGCAAAAACGCAAAGAAGTTTTATCCGTTTATCGATTTGCCGCCTCCGGAACGCCACCAAGTCGCGACGAGCTTTCCCACGCAATCATCGCGCGTTTACGGATTTGTCCCCAGTGATAATCTCCAATTACACCGGTTTCGCGAATGACGCGATGGCACGGGATAAGGTAAGCCAGCTGGTTTTGGCCGACGGCCGTTCCCACGGCGCGTGACGCGGCCGGTTTGCCAATCGCGATTGCCAGTCGTCCGTAACTGGTAAGCGTGCCGGGCCGGACTTGCAGCAACGCCCGCCAGACGCGCACCTGAAACGGCGTGCCGCGAACGAACGCGCGCAACGGAGCGCCAGGCTCCGACCCGGCGTGTTGGTTTATGGCGTGGCGTGCAAAAATATTTGCAGCGAGTTGCCTGACAACAGAATGGTCGCACCTGAATTTTGCCTGCGGCCAATCTTCTTGCAGCGCCGCCAGAGCGGCTTTTTCATTTTCAGTTTCGGTGAATGAGAGATGGCAGATGCCGCGAGGACTTTCGGCAATCAAACATTTTCCAAACGGGCTGTCCGCGAAACCGAATGAAATGGTCCGGCCGGCGCCGCCGGATTTCAATTCGCCGGGCGACGCGGCTTCGAGATTCACGCAAAGGTCATGCAACCGGCCCGGCCCGGAAAGGCCGGACTCCAGCGCGACATCCAGAATGCTGTTGCCGTCGCGGAGCAATTCCTTCGCGTGCGCGAGCGTGAGGCATTGGAGAAAATCCTTCGGTGTGACACCCGCCCACGTCGAGAACAGGCGATGAAAATGGAACTGGCTCAAGCCCGCGCGTCCGGCCAGGGTTGTCAAATCCGGTTGGTCGGTGTGGCGCTCATCCAGAAAACGGATGATTTGAGCGATGCGTTCGTAATCATTCACGTCCCCAATCTGCCACGGGATGAAGGCCGCTCCCACCCGATTCTTGCGGCAAAATTTTGTTTTCCTCTCCCCGCCAAACGGGGAGAGGGTCAGGGCGAGGGGTTCGTTTTCTTTTCTACGAATTTGATTTTTTTCACTTCCGGAGGGACAAACCGCTGCTCCTCCGCATTTTTCATCACTTGCACGCAGCCCGTCCGGCGTTGCAACGCATCCCAGATGGCCAGCAAACATCCTTCACGATTCTTCTGCCACTCATGATTCCAAAATCGCAATTCCTCAATATCCTGTTTTTTCAGAAAAGCGCTACGCGCCGCATCGAGTTGCATCTGCTCCGGCAAGCCGTGTTGAAAACCGTCCAGTTCCACATCCAACCGCGCCGCCGCGCAATAGAAATCCAAAATATAAATTCCCGCTGGATGCTGTCGGCGAAATTTGAATCCGGCGAAACGGTGGCTTCGCAACGCGCGCCACAATTCCTTTTCGTCGTCGGTCTGGTCGCGACGAAGCTGGCGGGCGGTTTGGATTGAGTTCACTTCGAAAGGATGCGAGTTGTTGGAAAAATTTCAAGTCCCCGCACGCTGACAACTCCCTCTCCTCGCCAAACGAGGAGAGGGAGAAGATGCTCGCGTTCTGGACGGTTTATTTCGCGGTCGCCAGTTCCACTTCCGTTCCGCAATTCCCTTTTCCGCAATCGCAACCGCCTTCTTCCTGATCGCTGAAACCATGGCTGTCCCAGCTTGGGTCAAGGCCGAGGTCCTTGAGCATTTGCAGGTCTTTCTCGACGGATTGATTGAGCGTGGTGAGATAATTGCCGACCATCAGCGCGCTCGCGCCAGCCATGAAAATCAGGCTTTGCGCGTCGCGCAAATTCACCGTGCGGCCGCCGGCGACCATGATTTCCTGCCGCGACAAAATGAACCGGAAGCACGCGATGGTCTTTAAAATTTCCAGGACGGGCAGGGGATCGTTTTTTTCGAAGGGCGTGCCGGGAATCGGGTTGAGAATGTTGACGGGCACGACTTTCGCGCCGATTTGCTTCAGCGAAAACGCGAGGTCGCAGCGATCTTCGCGCGTCTCGCCCATGCCGATGATGCCGCCGGAACAAATTTTGATGCCGGCCTTTTTCAGATAACCGATGGTTTCGAGGCGGTCATCGTAGGTGTGCGTGGTGCAGGTCTTGGGGAAAAAGCGGCGCGAGCTTTCGAGGTTGTGACCGTAGCACTCGACGCCGGCTTCCTTGAGCCGGTCGGCCACGCGCTGGCTTTTGATGATGCCGAGCGAGACGTCCGGTCGCGTTTTGCCGCCGGCTTTCAACTCGCGCACGCGGGCGCAAACCTCATCGAGCATCGGGCCTTCATTGAGGCCTTTCCAGGCGGCGACCAGTCCCACGGCCGTCACGCGGTTTCGGTTGGCCTCCTCGGCGGCTTCGGCCACGGGTTCGGGATCAACGAACCCGTATTTGGGCGAGCCGGTCTGGTAAAACGATGATTGCGCGCAGAAACTGCAATTTTCCGGGCACGCGCCGGCCTTGGCGTTGACGATGGAACAGAGGTGGATTTTGTTGCCCTTGAATTGTTCCCGGATGCGGTTCGCCCACGAGAGCAGATCGAAAATGTCGGAGCGGTTTTCGAGATTGAAGAGCCACAACGCCTCGTCACGGGAAATCCGGCCGCCATTTAAAATCCGTTCGCCGAGCCGGGCGATTTGCGTTCGGGGGTTTGCGTCAACCAGTTTAACAGTCATGGTTGACAGCATACCGGGCGCATCAAATTGCGCAAGCGGTGTTTGGCGGCCGGGTGGATCCGGTGGACCCGGTCTGAAAAAGGCGGTGAGGCGGGGACTTATTCGATCATCTTGCCAATGATGTTTTGTCGCGGAACCGCCCCGAAAGTGCGGCTGTCGGTGCTGTCCTTGCGATTATCGCCCATGACGAAGAATCTGTCATTGCCGATGCAAATGAACTCGTTCGCGTTTTTCTCATAGGCATAGGTTGGCGTATTCGCCGGAAGATAGGGTTCGTCCAACAGCTTGCCATTGACATAAACCCTGCCACCTTTGAGAAAAACCGATTGTCCCGGCATGGCGATGATGCGTTTGACCTCGAGCATATTATCGCGCGGGTCTTTCAGAGCGACGATGTCATTTTGTCGCGGCTCGCCTATGATATAGGAGAACCGGTTTAACCAATAATGTCCCGAGTCGGTCAGGGTGGGATACATGCTGTAGCCTTCCACCTGAACGGCTTGAATGATGTAATGGGTGATCAACAGATAGCTCAATGTTCCCAAGCTGGCCAAAACCGTCAGAGCCCAGCATTGTCTGAAAAACCAAGACCACGATACTTGCAGGATATGACCTTTCACAAAGAAAAGTCTGGGAATGTTGTTCGAACTTAATTGCGCTGAGACAGCCATAAACCTCTGTTTCTCTTTTTACGTCATGGAAACTGAATTTTGGCAACAATACTGTCCAAAATATAGACAATAATGTCCAAGTTGACAACAAAAAAATAACATTACCCGTAAAAATTCGGGTTTAGTTATTTATTTGCAGGAGGTTGTGAACGAATTGTCGCGTTCAGATAACCGGCGAGGGAGGAGATTTGCATTTCCGATAGCGGGCCACCATCGACGGTGGAAAACGCGGGCATCAGCGTGCCGGCCTTGCCATGCGCTATCCAGGTTTGCCAGAAATCCACATTGGTTGGCGTTTTGATGTTGTGCAAATCCGGCACCATGCTGGCGCGGGTTTTGGATTCGTGGCAGTTGGCACAGATGGCGAAATAAAGCGGTTTGCCATATTTACCTTCGCCGGGTTTGACGTGGCAGGTTGCGCAATCACCGCGAAAGACCGCCTGCCGGTCGGCCTTGGCCATCTCCACAGCGCGCGCACGATCGGCCTCGGACTGGCTCGGAATCACCGGCGGCAGAATATTGATTTTGAGGATGAGTTGTTTGAAGCCCTTGTCGGTCTTGACATTGACCGTCTTGATCTGCAATCCGCTTTTCCCGGCCAGGTTGACTGTGAGACCAAACTGTCCGTTGGTGCCGGTGGGAATGATCCACGGCAACGGGGGCAATTGAGCCGTGGTGCAGCCGCAGGACGGATGAACATCCAGTATGGCCACGTTGCCGGGAGAAATGTTGGTAAAGCTGAAAGTGAAACGGGCATTGCCGGCATCCGCCGCTACCGTGGCCTCCTGTGTCAGGCTGTTCCAAGCCAGCACGCCATCGGGCAACGGGTCGTTTTGATGCGAGGTGTCCGGCACATAAACCGCCGCGGTGGCCGCCATCGCATTGGTGGGGTTGCTGTCCGCCGCAAAAAGTCTCGCGCCGGCAAGGATGATGCCGGCGACCCCACAGATCAAAACGCGCTTCAATTTCATGGACATGAAGACTAGACAGTCAACCCTCATTTGACGAGCCGAAAATATTTTGGTTCAAAATAATTCATGACCGGTTCAGCGCGCTCAACACGGCGCGCACGGACGCCAGCTCGATGTTCGTGTCCACGCCCGCGCCCCAGCGCGTGCGCCCATCGGCGTGCTTGATTTGAATGTAGGCAATCGCCGCCGCCGCCTCGCCGGAACCCAGGGCGTGCTCGCTATAATTGACGATTTCGAAACGCGGCACCCCGGCCTTGCCGAAACCGTGGACCAGCGCGGCAAGCGGGCCATTGCCTTCACCGGAAAGCTCGACCGGCTTGCCGTCGCGCAAAAATATTGCGCGGCATTTGACGACGCCGTTTTTGCTCTCGGTTTCAAAGCGCTTGAGCTGCCACGGCTGGGAGCGTTCGATGTATTCGCGCCAGAACATCTTTTTCAATTCGGCACCGCTGACTTCGCGGCCGAGCTTGTCCACCTCGTCGTTGGCAATCGGCCCGAACTCGCGCTGCATGTCCTTGGGCAATTCGATGCCGAATTCGCTTTCGAGCAGGTACGCCACGCCGCCTTTGCCGGACTGGCTGTTGACGCGGATGACCTCGCGGTATTCGCGCCCGATGTCCGCCGGGTCAATCGTGAGATAGGGCACGTCCCAATGCGTGCGGCCATTTTCCTTCCATTCATTCAAACCTTTCTTGATGGCGTCCTGGTGCGAGCCGCTGAACGCCGTGAAGACCAGTTCGCCCGCGTAAGGCTGGCGCGGCGGCACCGTCATGCCCGTGCAACGTTCGTAAACGTCGATAATGGAATTGAGGTCCGAGAAATCCAGCTTCGGATCGATGCCGTGCTGGTAAAGGTTCAACGCCACGGTGACGAGGTCGAGGTTGCCCGTGCGCTCGCCGTTGCCGAAGAGCGTGCCTTCCACGCGATCCGCGCCCGCGAGCAGGCCCAGTTCCGTCGCCGCCACGCCGGTGCAGCGGTCATTGTGCGTGTGCAAACTGACAATGAGCGACTCGCGGTTTTTGATGTTCCGGCAAATCCATTCAATCTGGTCGGCATAGACATTCGGCATCGCCACCTCGACGGTGTCCGGCAGGTTCAAAATCATTTTTCTCTTCGGCGTCGGTCGCCACACGTCCATGACCGCCTCGGAAATTTCCTTCGCAAATTCAACCTCCGTCGCGCTGAAACTTTCCGGCGAATACTGGAGCATGACTTCCGTGCCCTTGAGACGCGGCAACCGGTCCTGGATCCATTGCGCGCCGCGCACGGCGACCTCGACAATTTCCTCCTTGGATTTGCCGAACACGACGCGGCGTTGGGCGGGGGAGGTCGAGTTGTAAAGATGAATAATGGCCTTCTTCGCGCCGACCAGCGATTCGACCGTGCGTTCGATCAACTCTTCCCGCGCCTGCACGAGCACCTGGAGCCAAACGTCGGCCGGTACGCGTTTTTCCTCGATGAGCCGGCGGTTGAACGCGAACTCGGTGTTTGATGCGGACGGGAAACCGACTTCGATTTCCTTGAAGCCGCATTTCACGAGCGTCTGGAACAGCTCAAGTTTCTGGCCGACATTCATGGGCACGGCGAGCGCCTGATTGCCGTCGCGCAAATCCACGCTGCACCAGACGGGCGCATGGGTGAGGACGCGGTTGGGCCACTGCCGGTCGGGCAAACTGACCGGCGGGAACGGACGATATTTTTTCGACGGTTGTTTATGCATAAATTCAGGCGTTGAAGGAATTAAACCACAGGTTCCGCAGACGGGACAAATGGATTGTTGGGTGAGCCGCTTCGTTCTGCCGCCCAATAATCCAGCAATCCAATGATCCATCCATCCGGTTTTGCTGCTCTGTGTTCATTCGTGGTTAAAACAAAAACCCCACCGCCGTTTGGCAGTGGGGTTCGATAAATCTCGTGAACGAATCAGAACCCGACCGCCGCGCGGCACAACCGCAGCGCGTTTAGCAGCAGGTTCAGATTCAAATGGCAACTCACAACGACAACGTAGCAATCACGTACGGTTCCGTCAAATGGTTTTTGGTCCGCGTCTTTCGGAAATCTGCCGGAGTGTGCGCCGAGGATTTTGGACTGCGGTGGCAGCTTGCCGAGACGAAGCGCAGCGAAGGCTGGAGCGTAGCGGCGACACCGCTTTTCGACTGTGGACCAGTTTCCAAAGCGGCGTGGCGCTTTGCTTCCCGCCGCAGTCCAAATGGATTTAGTTGGAGCTACACTGAGTCGTGACCCATCCGAGTCAAGCTCGACGGAACCGTCCGCCTTTGTTAGTTTCCCGACATGATGATATTGACATCCAAAATCTCCGGATACTGGTTATGCGGACTTGCCTTGACCCTGCTTTCCGTTCCGGTTGTGATGGCCGGCGTGCAGATCGAAAAGGTTCGTAATGACAAGGTGCTGGTGATGGAGCAGACCTTGGCGCCAGGCGAGGACCTCTCCTTGCCGGGTGACCGCGCTGGCGTCGTGGTTTATCTCGACGCCGGATCGGTTGAAATAGCCCCGCCCCAGGAAAAGCCCCGGACCGAAACCGTCACGCGCGGAGAGGCTGTGTTTCAGCCGCCAAAATCCGGAACCGTCAAGAACGCCGGATCAGCCGCCTTGCGGGTTGTTTGGACCGAATATCTCGGAAAGGGCGGCTCGGAGACGTGGGGTACCAACGGACTGGCGCCGAATTACAAGGTCATCTTCGAGAACCAATACGGCCGGGTTTATGACATCAAAATGGCGGCGGGAAAAAGCGAGCCGCTGCACAGCCATCATGATCGCGTCGTAATCTGCCTCTCAGGAGCCGAGTTGATGCATGAAATGCCGGATGGCCGGAAGGAAACCGCCACCTTGAAAACGGGCGAGATCGCCTGGCGCCTCGCCACGACCCACATCGGCCACAACCTGGGCAAGACGGACCTGTGGGCAATTGCCATCGAGCCGAAATAGATTGCATCACGGCACCGGCAGGAACCGCGTGCAGAATGGAAATGGAACTGCGACGGGCTGGCCGACTTGTGTCAGTTTGCCGGTGGCCCCATCCACGCGAAATACCACGGCGTTGTCGCTGTTGTGATTACTGCAAAGAATCCATTTACCCGTCGGGTCGAACGTGAAGTTGCGCGGCCATTTGCCCTGTGAGGCGACCCGTTCCACCAGCGTGAGCTTGCCATTCTTTTGATTGATGGCGAACACGGCGATGCTGTCGTTTCCACGATTCGAGCCGTAGAGGAACCGGCCGTTGGGATGAATCAACAGCTCGGCGCAGGTGTTCGTGCCCTTGAATCCCTCGGGCAGCGTGGAAATGGTCTGGAATTCCTTGAGGGAACCCTTTTCGGCGTTCCATTTGAAGCCGGTGACGGTGCAGCCCATCTCGTTAATCACGTAAACCCATTTGCCGTTGGAATCAAACTTGACGTGACGCGGTCCGGAACCGGGCTTGACGGTGGCGAACGGCGGGTCATTCGGGGTGAGCGAGCCGTCCTGCTCGTTGAACCGGTACACAAACACCTTGTCGAGGCCGAGATCGGCGACCAGCGCGAACCGGTTGCTTGGATCCACGACGATCGAGTGGGCGAACGGGCGCGTCTGCCGTTCCGGATCCACGCTGCGTCCGGTGTGTTGTTCAAAGGCGGTCTTTGCGCCCAGCGTATAATCGGGGTTGATGGTCAGCACGGAAATGTTGCCGCCCTGGTAATTGGCCACGAGCGCGTAATGGCCGGTCTTGTCGAGGGTGATGTAACTCGGGTCCGCGCCGCCGGACGGTTTCTGGTTGAGCAGGGTCAGCCGGCCGGTCTTCGGGTCAATGACATACGCGCTGATCGCGCCGGTCGTCTTGCTCGAGTTGCAGGTGTAAAGATGTCTGCCGTCAGGATGGATTACAAAATACGCCGGTTCCACGGCCTCCGTGATGAATTGCGGCTTCGTCAATGCACCGGTGTCGGTGTCGAAATGCGCCAGCGAAAATCCGATGCCGGGTCCGGACCGGTGCGTCCCGAAATAGACGAACGTATCGGCGGCGCTGGCTGACAACGCGACCAGGGCGAGCAGGAGAATCAGCGAAGTTGGGCGGGCGGCGGGGTTTGGGTTTGCATTCATAGGCATTCAATCGTCGGCCGGTGTGGCGCCGGTTTGGGTTGGAGACGAACGTTACAAAATTATCAGCCCGAATGCAAGGCCGCGGTTGGTCGGGTTAAAATTCATTCACTTCCGGAGATAGTGCTTGAGTCGTTTCCGGGTTGAGTATGTAATCGAACAAAAATATCACGTAAATATTCACGTCTCCAACCAACACATCCGATGAATATTCCACTCCACCATGTCATCCGGCCGGGCATCGTTCATTTCATGGCCTTTCCGGCCACCATGAAGGGCGAAGGCCCGATTGTTGAAACCGTCCGCCAGATTCTCACCGACAATTTCTTTGAAGTGATTGAAATATCCTGGATCAACGACCCGGCGGCGCGCGCCAAAGTGAAGGCGATGCTGGCCCACGCCGCGGTCGAAGCCAAGCACGGCGGCCAGCCCCGGCTGCTCTCGCAAAAACTCGACCTGAACAGCGCCGATGAAGCGATGCGCCAGCGGGCCATCGACGAAATCAAACGCGCCGTCGAGGAAGCCGGCGAACTCGGCATCCGTGACGTCGGGCTTCTCAGCGGTTCCGACGTCGCCCCCGCCGAACGCCCGGCGGCGATGGCCCGGCTGGAGGATTCGCTGGTGCAGCTATGCCGTCACGCTGCGAAGTCCGGTTGCAACATCGTGCTGGAAGTTTTCGACCGCGACATCGACAAGAAATGCCTGATCGGTCCGGCGAATGTGGCACGCGAAATTTCGGAGCGCGTCAGGCGCAGCTGCCCGAACTTCGGCCTCATGATTGACCTGAGCCACATCCCGCTGCTGAACGAATCGCCGGCGCAGGCCCTGCAACCGGTGCGCGATCACATCGCCCACATTCACATCGGCAACGCTTATATGAAGGACCGGCAGGACCCGGCGTGGGGCGACCAGCATCCGCGCTTCGGTTATCCGGGCAGCGCCAACGATGTGCCGGAAATCGTCGCCTTCCTGCGTGAGCTGTTCGCGGTGGGTTACCTCAAGGCCGACGGCTCGCGTCGCGGCGCCGTGTCGTTCGAGATCAAACCTGTGGGCGACGAGGATTCCACCGTCATGCTCGCCGCCGCCAAACGCAAGCTGCTTGAAGCGTGGGCAAAACTCACGATCTAACCCATTAACTTCGTACCACTGTTCCCATTTCTCGTATGAAAATCGTTGTCCTCGATGGCTACACCATGAATCCCGGCGATAATCCGTGGGATGAAGTCGCCAAACTCGGCGAATTCGTCTGCCACGATCGCACGCCGGTTGACCTTATCCTCGAACGCGCGAAAGACGCCGACATCATCCTCACCAACAAAACCCTTCTCTCCGCTGACACGCTCGCGAAACTGCCCAAACTGAAATTCATCAGCGTGCTGGCGACCGGCTACAATGTCGTGGATGTGAAGGCGGCACGGGCGCGCGGCATTGCGGTCTCGAACGTTCCGATTTACGGAACCGACGCGGTGGCCGAATACGTGTTCGCCCTGCTGCTGAATTTCTATCGCCAGCCGCAGTTGCACAGCGACCTGGTCAAGCAAGGCGAATGGGCGAGGCGCGAATGGTGTTTCTGGAACACACCGCTGACCGAGTTTGCCGGCCGCACGATTGGCATCGTTGGTTTCGGGCGCATCGGGCGTCGCGTCGGCGAAATTGCCGCAGCTTTCAAAATGAAGGTCCTGGCCAACGACATTAATCGCACCAATCCGCCTTCGTATTCCTTCGCGTGGCGCGAAGTGCCGGAGTTGTTTGCCGAATCCGACGTGGTGACGCTCCACTGCAACCTCACGCCGGAAAACACCGGCATGGTGAACCAGTCTCTGCTCGAGCGCATGAAACCCACAGCCTATCTCATCAACACCTCACGCGGCCCGCTGGTAAAAGACGCCGACCTCGCCGGGGCGTTGCGGCAGGGCAAGCTTGCGGGCGCGGCCTTGGATGTCGTCACGACCGAACCGATTCCTTTGGACAATCCGCTGCTGAAAGCGCCCAACATCACCATCACGCCGCACGTCGCCTGGGCGGCGCTCGCCGCCCGCCGCCGGTTGATGAAGATCACCGCCGAAAATGTCGCGGCTTTCATCGCCGGTAAACCCGTCAACGTCGTCAATTAAACCTGTTTCATGGCGCCGAACGCTGCCAGCCCACAAAGTAATCTCCAAGCGGTGCTTCAAGAGAAGGACCGCAAACGAAAGGCGGCGATGCTTCAGCGGCTGGCGCAGGAATTCCGCCTCACGGTGCTGGATATCCTGCACGAAAAGGGCACCGGCCACTGGGGCGGGGCCGCGTCGGCCGCCGAGCTTTTGGCCGCGCTCTATTTCGACGTGCTGAACATCCGGCCCGGCGAACCGAAATGGCCGGATCGCGACCGGCTGGTGGTCAGCAAAGGCCACGCGTCCTGCATGCTCTATACGGTGCTGGCCCACCGCGGCTACTTTCCGACGTCCGAACTGAAAACGTTCCGGCAGATCGACAGCCGGCTGCAGGGACATCCCTGCATGCTGAAGACTCCGGGAGTCGAGATGTCCACCGGTTCATTGGGACACGGCACTTCCGTCGCGCTGGGCATGGCGCTCGCCGCGCGGCTGCTCGGAAAGAATTACTGGACTTACGTGCTGCTCGGCGACGGCGACCTGAACGAAGGCCAGACCTGGGAAGCAATCATGGCCGCGGCGAAATTTAAACCGGAACGGCTCGTGGCGCTCATTGATTACAACAAAGTCCAGCTCGATGGTCCCAGCGACCAGATCATGCCGATGGATCCGCTGCCTGAAAAGCTCCGGCCCTTCAACTGGAACGTCGCGCCGGTCGTTTACGATGGCCACAGCGCCGCCGCTGTCTTGGAATCATTCGATTGGATAAAAAAACAGCGCCAATGGCCGGTGGCCGTGATTTACAAAACTCACAAAGGCAAAGGCGTGTCGTTCATGGAAGACAACGCCCATTGGCATGGCGCGCCGATTGACGACGCCACCCATGCCAAAGCGCGCCAGGAATTGCTCCAAACGCTGGAGGCACTGCCATGACGGCTGCGCCGGTGGCCATGCGTGATGCGTTCGGCGAGGCGCTGCTCGCGCTGGCGACGGAGGTTCCCGAACTGATTGTCCTCGATGCCGACGTGTCCACAAGCACGCGCACGGCGGCGTTCGGGAAAAAGTATCCGGACCGGTTCTTCAACGTCGGTGTCGCGGAAGCCAACATGGTGGACATCGCGGCGGGCATGGCGACGTGCGGCTTGCGACCGGTCGTCAACACCTTTGCCCTGTTCCTGACACTGAAGGCCGCCGATCAGGTGCGAAACATCGTTTGCTACAACAAATTGCCGGTCATCCTCGCGGGCAACTACGCGGGCCTGTCAGATTCCTACGACGGCGCCAGCCACCAATCGATCCTTGACCTCGCCATCATGCGGGCGATGCCAAACCTGACGGTCATTGTTCCGGGTGATGGCGTCGAATTGCGCCAGGCGCTTGCGACGGCCTTGCGCCGCAACGGCCCCGTTTACATCCGCATCTGCCGGAACCCCACGCCGGTGCTTTTCGCCGATGCGCCGCCGCTCGAAATTGGAAAAATCCGGAAGCTCAAGGAAGGCAACCAACTCACCATCGCTGTTTGTGGTGTTCCGACGAGCATGGCCATCGAAGCCGCCGACCATCTTGCGCAACGCGGCGTTGCGGTGGACTTGCTGGAAGTTTCGACGATCAAGCCGATCGACATCGAGGCCTTGGCGGTGTCCGCCCGCAAGACCGGCAAGGTCTTGACCGTCGAGGAACACACCATCCACGGCGGCTTGGGAAGCGCGGTTGCGGAAGTATTGTCCCAGCGCGCCCCGGCGAGGATGGGCATGATTGGAATTGAAGACAAGTTTACCGAATCGGGCGATTACGGCGCGCTCCTGCGCAAGTACGGAATTTCCGTCGAACGCATTGAATCCGAAGCGATGCGCTTGTTGACGCCAGAGCAATAAAATTCCCATGTGGCAACAGGATTACATGCCGGTCGCGCACAGCATCGGCTGGTCGGCCCTGTGCGCCGCCATACCGCTGTTCGTGCTTTTGTTTTTGCTGGCCATCATGCGGAAGCCGGCGTGGATATCGGCCATCACCAGCCTCGTCACGGCCATTCTGGTGGCTTGGGTGGTTTATCGGATGCCGACGGAAAAAGTCTTTTCCGCCGCGCTCTTTGGCATCGCGTACGGTCTGCTGCCAACCGGCTGGATCACGTTCAATGCCCTTCTGCTCTACCGGCTGACACTGGCGACCGGACAATTCGAGGTGATTAAAAATTCCCTGGTCATGCTGACCAGCGACATTCGATTGCAAGCCCTGCTGATTGCCTTTGCGTTCGGCGCGTTCATCGAAGGGGCGGCCGGTTCGGGCGTGCCCGTTGCCGTCTGCGCCGCCATGCTCGCCGGGATGGGTTTCAACCGGCTTAAAGCCGCGGGAATCTGCCTGCTGGCGAACACCGCTCCCGTGGCCTTCGGCGCCATCGGCCTGCCCATCATCATGCTCCAAAAATCCACGGGACTGGATTTGATGCACCTCAGCGCCGCCACCGGCCGGATCACCGCACCGCTGTCGCTGTGCGTGCCCGCTTACATGGTTGTGCTGGTCGCAGGCTGGAAAGGATTGCGCGGGGTGCTGCCCGCCGCCGTGGTCTGCGGCGTGACCTTTGCCGCCGTGCACGTGGCCGTTTCCAATCTCATCGGGCCGCAATTGGCCGATATCCTGGCCGCCATCGTGGCCATCGTCTCTCTGGTTATCTTGTTCCGGCTCTGGCAACCGAAGGAAAATATTCCCGCCGTTGAAACGGTCATTTCGGCCGCGCCGACTGCCCGTTACAACGTGCCGACCATCGTCCGGGCCTGGCTGCCTTATGGTCTGCTGGCCGTCTGCGTGCTGGCTTGGGGCACGCCAGCCATCAACAAAATCCTCCTCAAAACCAGCATCATCGTCGAATGGCCGTCGCTTCATCGGCTCGTCATGCGGATGCCGCCGGTCGTGCCCGAGGCGACGCCCTACGATGCCCGGTGGAGTTTTGATTGGCTCGCAAGTCCCGGCACAGCGTGCCTGATTGCCTGCGTGCTGACCGCGGTGTTCGCCCGCCTGTCGCCGCGCCGGTTTGTGCAGGTGTTCGGAAGCACGCTCAAACAAATGTTTCTGCCGCTTTTGACCATTGCCGCCATTGTGGGATTGGGCGGGTTGATGAATTATGCCGGCGCGACTTCCACGCTCGGGCTCGCTTTCGCGGCCACGGGCGCGTTTTTCTCCTTCTTCAGCCCGCTGCTGGGATGGGTGGGCGTGTTCCTGACTGGCTCGGATGCGTCCTGTAATTTCATCTTCGGCAATCTGCAAACAACCGCCGCCCGGCAGGTCGGCCTGAATCCGGTCCTCACGGCCGCCGCCAATTCCGCCGGGGGTGTGATGGGCAAAATGATCAGCGTTCAAAGCATCGCCGTCGCTGCCGCCGCCACCGGCATGAAACCGTCCGAAGAATCCCAGCTTTTCCGGTTTACCTTCTGGCACAGCGTCCTGCTCGTCTGCCTGATCGGCATCGTGACGACGATCTACGCCTACGTCATTCCCTGGATCGTCCCTTGAAACATCAACACCAATCCGGCGGTTGACTGCCAGTTGGCAGCCGGTAGCATTGACGCGAGTTCCGCGCAAAGATGAAGCCGTGGCCATGGTTGGCTTTGGCGGAACGTAAGGAAAAACATGAACCGTTTTGATCTGTCATCGAAGATTGCATTTGTCTCCGGCTCGACCCGCGGGTTGGGATTGGGGATTGCGGAAGGCTTGGGCCAGCACGGCGCGC
>JBEKSU010000016.1:0-32930 GCA_049516755.1 Verrucomicrobiota bacterium
TACTCCCGTTTGGAGGACAAACTCATAGTCAGGGCTTCGGTAACCATGAATATGAGTCAACGTATCGGCAGACTCCTCGTCCACCTCCCATCCCGGGTAACATTTAATTTGAGTCAACTCGCCCGGCGCTGGAAAACCTATGCCTTCATTGACACGACCGGCAAAGCCGTGTTTTTTGACGCCGACCATGTATATGGTTGAAGAAGCCAAACGGCTTGTTGAACAGCCTCCGTCACTGTTTTGACAGCCAAATTTTCTACGCGTCTCTGTGCTAAAAAATTCGTGTCCATTCGTGGTTGAAAGAATTTCGACTCCCCGCCCCGGCCCTCATCCGGCCTCCGGCCACCTTCTCCCATCCAATGGGCGAAGGAATTTATTTTGTAGGACGCAAACCCAGGGCAGCGCTCATTTCATTTCGCTTGCCCTGGGCTATTATCTTTCGCCCCTACAGGGCTTTCCTTCCCTCCTTCGGCCGGCTCCGGCGCGGCGGGTTGCAATGCGAGTTGTTCCGGCGGATTTGTCGCCAAGCCGGGTTCGGCGGTGACGGGCGCGGGCGGGCGTTCAACCACAATGCGGCGGAGTTCGTCCGCGGCGGGCAAATCTTCCAGACTGCGCAGGCCGAAGTATTCGAGGAACAACGCGGTCGTGCCATAGGTCGGCGGGCGGCCCACCACCTCGGCGCGGCCAACGGCCTCCACCAAACCGCGTTCCATGAGCGTCTGCATCGTGGCGTCCACGTTCACGCCGCGAATCTGCTCGACCTCGGCGCGCGTGATGGGCTGGCGATACGAGACAATGGCCAGCGTTTCGAGCGCGGGCAGCGAAAGCCGCGGCGGACGCGTCTTCACGCCCACGAGCGCGCGCAACCACGGTCCAAATTCCGGCTGCGTAACAAACTGCCACGACCCCGCGACGCACGCGAGGCGGTAGCTGCGGGCGGCGGTTTCATGTTCGCGCGCCAGTTCTTCCAACGCGGTAGTCAGTTCGCTTTCCTTGACCTTGGCCAGCGATTCGGCGGTGGCGTCGGCACCTTCCTGTCCGGCAGCGGCCGCGAGCACGTCACGAAGTTCCTTTACGCTCAGCGGCTTTTGCGCGGAGAACAGCAGCGATTCCAGAATGAGTTTAAGTTCCATTTTTGATTTACGATTTGCGATTTACGATTGACGCGCGCTTTCACCTTCTGCGCCAGCCTCGCTGGCAGCAATAGTTGTTTGCGAAACAGCCGGTTCGGGCGCAGGCGCCTGCGTGGCACAGGTCTCCGACCTGTGTTCTTTATGATCGGATTGAATCATTTCCCCTTTTGCCTCACTCAGACCAGAGGTCTGTGCCACATCTGCCGGCGGCGTGGCCAGGCGGATTTCAATTTCACCGAAAGCTTCGGGCTGCGAGCAGACGAGCTGCCGCAGGCGGATCAATTCCAGCAGCGCCAGAAAGGTGCAGATGACTTCGGAACGGCTGGCGGCGCTCTCAAACAATTCGGCGAAGCGCAGGCTGCCGCGGCCGGCAATCGCGCGGAGAATGGCCTGGATTTTTTCACTGACGCTCCATTTATCCTCAAAAATGTCGCCTCGGTCTTCACGCTTGGTGAACCGTTGCAGGACGCCGTTGACGGCGTTGAGCAAATCGAAGATCGAAACGTCCGGTTTGGGCGGCGGGGCGGCGCTTTCAAATTCGAGTTTGCCGGGCAGGCGCGGGAAGATGTTTTCCTGTTCGGCCTCGAGCATCTGCAGGCGGGCGGCGGCGTCCTTGAATTTTTTATATTCGACGAGCTGGCGGATCAATTCCCAGCGCGGGTCTTCGCCCTCCTCCTCGCCTTCCACCTGCACCTGCTGGTCCACGGGCAGCAGTTCGCGGCTCTTGATGTACATGAGCGTCGAGGCCATGACGAGGAATTCGCCGGCGATCTCCAGATCGAACTGGCGCATGAGGTCGATGTATTCGATGAACTGGGTGGCGAGCCGCGTGAGGTTGACCTCATAAATGTCCACCTCCTCCTTTTTGATGAGGTAAAGGAGCAAATCGAGCGGGCCTTCGAAGACCTCGAACTGGACTTTGTATTCCGCCATGTGCTGATTGAACTGTGAAAATTCTAAAGCGGGCGGAGGCGGTTTGCAATGGCGGAACGAAAAGGAAAAATCCTGTCGCGCTTGCCTTTTGGGAAGTTACGGTTCAGTTTTGATTCGATTGCCACCCATGCACCGGGATGCGATAGAAATTGACTTTCTCAAGAACCACGCGGCCTGCATTCCGCAACTGGCGAAAAATTCCCATGACGAATGGAAACCGGTATATGACAAGGCCGGAATGACATTGGGTGACGTCGTTGCCTCCTATGCCCGGCGGGTTAATACCGATACTTTGCCATTGGCTTTGGTGGCGATTTATCAAGGCATGGTCATCGGCACTGGTTCTTTGAAATGGCAGGATTTGGATGTGCGTCCCCAATTAACACCATGGATGGGTGGAATCTTCGTAGTCAAAGAATATCGAAGACGTGGCGTGGCGACTGCGCTTATCCACCGATTGATAAAAGAAGCGCGCCGATTGGGCATAAAACGCCTTTATCTTTGGACCTCTTCCGCTGAAGTTCTCTATGCGAATCTTGGCTGGGCGAGGCTGGAAAGGTTCGATTATTGCGGCCGGAAAATTTCGGTCATGGAGCGAGAAATTCGCAACCAGGTCAACCCACCGTCTAATATCAGGACACAGCCAAGGAACAAAGTTGCTTGACTAATGAATCAAAAAGTTGCAAAACTATCATTAAACACAAGGGTATTTGTCGCTGAAAAAAACGAGAGTTGATTATGAGCCGAACCACTGGACAGGTCTGTCCTGTTTCTGGAGTGTACCGTGCCGTTGGGAATTGCGGCCATTCGGTCGAGCGGGTTATTCCTCAAGGACAGGTGTTTCCCCCATGTGAATATTGCCGGGAAGAGGGCAGCCGCAAAGACATTACTTGGGTTCTGGTGGTGGAAACTCAACCCAAGTAATCCGCCTCACCTCAAATAATCGCCCACCCAAATTTCCGACCAGCCAGACCAAGGCGTGGGTCGGTCTTCAACAAAACGACGCTGACGTTCGGCCATTTTTACCAGTCTATTCGTATTCAGGGACAGGCACAGAGTTTGGAATGGCCGGCCTGTTTTCAGGCGCTGGCGGAACATTTGCCATTCCACCCCAAGGGTAAATGCGATTTCTGAGTTGACCCCTTTTAACGAATTGTCGTTCGTTTCAAAGGGTTCAACCAATTCATAATCACCCTCGTTCTTGTCCTTCATACGGGGCATTAAAGCAAGAACCGTGCTAGAACCGAACGGACTGGTTTTTAAAGGCCAAACTCACTGGAAACCGCCACCCCATCGTGGCAAACTTGACGGATGCGGCTAAAAAACCTAATCTTTCAGCCGGTTGGTGGTCGTAGCTCAATGGTAGAGTCCAAGCTTGTGGAGCTTGTTGTTGCGGGTTCAAATCCCGTCGGCCACCCCATTTTTCACTCGAAGCACAGTAAAGAGTGAAAAATGTCGCGCCGTGGTGAAACGAAGGCGGACAGAATCAAACTTCTCACCGAACTGTGGCCCAGCAAGCCAGCCTCCTCAAATCGAATAATCGTCGGAGAAAACCTTCACGTTCCGCAATTCCACGAACACCGGTTCGCCCGCTTTCAACTGCAACTGCTGGAATTGTTCCTTGCTCAACTGCACGGTGAATTGCCCGCCGGTGTCGAGCCGCACCAGTTCCAGATTCGCCAGCGGGCCCGCCGCGTTGCTGCGAATCACGCGCGCCGCCAGCGTCGCCGGGCCGCCCGGCTCGCGGGTGACGCGAATGTCGTGCGGCCGCACGAAGGCGATGGCGTCCGAGTCGGACTCGCCGGCGGTTTCCGGCATGTCGATCTTGGTGTCGCCGATGACGACGGCGCCGTCGCGCATCCGGCCGCTGAACAGATTCACATTGCCGAGAAAATCATAAACGAAGGGCGAGGCCGGATTATCGTAAATTTCCTCCGGCGTGCCGATTTGCTCGACGCGCCCGACGCGCAAAATGGCCACGCGGTCGGCCACTTCCAGCGCCTCTTCCTGGTCGTGCGTCACAAACAGCGTCGTGATGTGGATCTCCTCATGCAATTGCCGCAGCCAGCGGCGCAATTCCTTCCGCACTTTCGCATCGAGCGCGCCAAACGGTTCGTCCAGCAGCAGAACCTTGGGCTCGACCGCGAGCGCGCGGGCCAGCGAAACCCGCTGGCGCTGGCCGCCGGAGAGTTGCGACGGAAACCGCCGGGCCTGCGGCTCGAGCTGGATCAGCTTCAGCAGTTTTTCCACGCGCGCGCGGATTTCGGCTTCGCCCGGCCGGGTCGCGCGCGGACGGACCCGCAGGCCGAACGCGATGTTTTCAAAGACGTTCAAGTGCCGGAACAGCGCATAATGCTGAAACGCAAAACCGGCCTTGCGCTGGCTCGCCGGAATCAGGGTCACGTCCTCGCCGTAATACAAAACCTGCGCGTCGCCGGGATCGGGGAATTCCAGCCCGGCGATGATGCGGAGCAGCGTCGTCTTGCCCGACCCGGACGGGCCGAGCAGCGCAACGAGTTCGCCGGACTCGATCTTCAGGTTCACATTGTCGAGCGCGGTGAACTGGCCGAATTTTTTGCAGACATTGCGGACTTCAACACTCATGCGATAAATCAGTTTTCCGCCCCGCGCAGCGCGGTGTTTTTGCGTTCCACCCACGTTTTCAGCACCAGCGTGACAATCGCCAGAAACGTCAACAGCGACGCCACGGCAAAGGCCCCGACAAAATTGTATTCGTTGTACAGAATTTCCACGTGCAGGGGAATGGTATTTGTCTGGCCGCGGATGTGGCCGCTCACGACCGACACCGCGCCGAATTCGCCCATGGCCCGCGCGTTGCAAAGGATGACGCCATAAATCAGACCCCATTTGATGTTCGGCAGGGTCACCCGCCAGAATGTTTGCCAGCCGCCGGCGCCCAGCACGTGCGCCGCCTCCTCCTCGGTGCGGCCCTGCGCCTGCATGAGCGGAATCAATTCGCGCGCCACAAACGGGAACGTCACAAAAATCGTCGCCAGCACAATACCCGGCACGGCAAAAATAATCTGTATGTTGTGCTCGATAAACCAGGGACCAACCAGTCCCTGTGCGCCAAAGAGCAGCACATAAATCATTCCGGAAACCACCGGCGAAACCGAGAACGGCAGATCAATGAGCGTGATGAGCACGGTTTTGCCGCGAAAATCGAATTTGGCAATCGCCCACGCCGCCGCCACACCAAAGACACAATTCAGCGGCACGGCGATGCCGGCGGCGATGAAGGTCAGTTTGATGGCGGCCAGGGTGTTCGGATCGTTGAACGAGTGAAAATAGTAACCGACGCCCTTGGCAAAAGCCTCGGTGAAAACCGCCGCGAGCGGCACGACCAGGAACAAGCCGAGAAACAACAACGCCACGCCGATGAGCAGCCAGCGCACGAACGGCGGCTCGGCCGTCACCCGGCGGGGAGCGGCTCGGCGCGGCGTGGAAAGGGTGGATGCGGGAACCATAAATCAAGCCGGTGCGTAATGGCGGTGGCTCCACCATTGCAGAAAATTGATGGCGAGCAACAGCACGAAGGAAGCAACCAGCATCACGACGGCAATCGCCGTGGCGCCGGGATAATCAAATTCCTCGAGCTTGGTGATGATGAGCAACGGCGTGATTTCAGTTTTCATCGGCATGTTGCCGGCGATGAAAACGACCGAGCCGTATTCGCCCAGCGCGCGCGCAAACGCAAGTGTGAACCCGGTCAGCAGCGCCGGCCGCAGCATCGGCAGCGTGACGCGCCAGAACGTCTGCCAGCGGTTCGCGCCCAGGCTGGCGGCGGATTCCTCAATTTCACGGTCGAAATCCTCCAGCACCGGCTGCACGGTGCGCACAATGAACGGCAGCCCGATGAACGTGAGCGCGACCAGCACGCCGAGCCGGGTGTAGGCGACCTTGATGCCCAGCGGCGCGAGCCAGTGGCCGATCCAGCCGTTCGGCGCGTAAATGGCCGTCAATGCGATGCCGGCCACCGCCGTCGGCAGCGCGAACGGCAGGTCCACCAGCGCGTCCACGAACCGTTTGCCCCAAAACTGGTAACGCACCAGCACCCAGGCGACGAGCAGACCGAAGAACAAGTTGATGAGCGCCGCCAGAAACGACGCGCCGAAGCTCAGGCGATACGAGGCCATCACACGCGGCGCGGTGACGATGTGCCAGAACTGGTCCCATGTCAGCGCACTCGCCTTCCAAAACGTGCAGGCCAGCGGAATCAGGACGATGAGGCCGAGATAAAGCACCGTGTAGCCGAGCGTCAGCTTGAAGCCGGGCAACACGCTGTTTTTTTTATTCGCCATGCTAAATCCTTTTGAGCGGTATAACCGTTGTTAACTTGCGACGAAAGCAATTCTTCACGCCGGCGGGATTAACCCGGCGATGGCGTTGTTTGATCTTCGCGGCTGATAACAAAGATGGCCAGGTCGGCGTTGAGATTCGGATCCTGCTCGACTTCAACCCCGGCTTCCGTATCCAGGGCAATCCGCCGGTGCACATGGATGTGCTTGCGGCGACAGAAGTCGTCGAAATCGGCAATGGTGAGGAAACGGATGTTGGGCGTGTCATACCATTCATAATGCAACACGCCGGCGGACCTGGGCGCACGGCCATTCTCGGAGAGCATGCGGCGCAGTTTATGGTAGGCAAAATTCGGAAAGCTGACGATGCCGGTGCGCCCGACGCGCAGCATTTCGTTGATCACCGCCTCCACGTCGTACACCGCCTGCAGCGTCTGGGAAAGCACGACACAGTCAAACTGCC
The DNA here is from genome assembly GCA_049516755.1 of Verrucomicrobiota bacterium. Taxonomy (GTDB): domain Bacteria; phylum Verrucomicrobiota; class Verrucomicrobiia; order Limisphaerales; family UBA11358; genus UBA11358. The sequence goes on from JBEKSU010000016.1 coordinate 6,849, forward strand.
GGTCGGCAAAGGCGCGCAAGCCCTGGTTCAAATTGGCCTGGACGACATCAAGATTGCGCCGAAGGGAGGCGAGAATTTTCTTTTCATCCAGTTCCACCCCCACCAGCCGCCGGTGATTTTTTTCCTTGAGGCGCGCCAGCAATCTTCCCGAACCGCAGCCAAGGTCGAGCACACTGTCACCCGGCGGAATCAATTCGGTGATACGGTCGTAGTCGAGGCGGCGTTCATGAAAGATGCTGGTCGGATTTTGCGGCTCGTCCTGGGCGGCGGCAGCGCTGGGGACGGCTGAAAGATTGTCCAAAAAGGCGCGGATCATCTCGCCGTAGGCGGCCAGATCATCCGGCAGCAGAAAGGCGTCGTGGCCGCAGTTGCTTTGGATGTTGCTGTAACTGACCGCGGCCTGGTTGGCGAGGAGCGCCCGGACGATGTCGTGGGATTGATCGGGTGGAAACAACCAGTCGCTGGAGAAACTGATCACGAGCCACCGGCAGCGGGCGTTGTGAAATGTGGCAGCCAGTTGTTCGGGCGTGCCGCCCAGGTCAAACAGGTCCATGGCCAGCGAGAGGGTCAGGTAGCTGTTGGCGTCGAAACGCTCCACAAATTTTGCGCCTTGATAGCCCAGATACGAACCGACGGAGAATTTCTTTTCAAATTGAATTGCCACGTCACGCGGCTGGAGACGGTTGGCGTCGAATTTCTCGGTCATCGCCTCGCGCGAGAGATAGGTGATATGGCCGATCATCCGCGCGATGGCCAGGCCGACGTCGGGACCGTGCGGTTTGTCGTAGTATTGCCCTCCGTGAAAATGCGGATCCCGCAGGATGGCATTGCGGCCCACCACGTCAAACGCGAGCGACTGGCTGGTCAGCCTCGGCGAGGTGGCAATGGGGATGACGCCGCGGACCCAATCAGGATGGCGCGTGGCCCAGGTCAACGCCAGATGTCCGCCAACGGAGCCGCCGATGATGGCCAGCAACCGGCGGATCCCCAGGTGTTCCAGCAACCGGCGTTGCACTTCGACCATGTCACCGATGGTGACCGTTGGAAAACTCCGGCCATAGGGTTTTCCCGTCGCGGGATTGATGCTGCCGGGACCGGTGGTACCGCGACAGCCGCCCAGCAGATTGGGACAGATGACAAAAAGCCGGTTCGTGTCAACCGGCTTGCCGGGACCAACCACAATGTCCCACCAGCCGGGATCGTCTTCATCATTGTGCCGGGCAACGTGTGAATCACCGCTGATGGCGTGGCAGACCAGCACGGCGTTGTCCCGGGCCGCGTTCAGCTGGCCGTACGTTTCGTACGCCACCGTCACACCCGACAATTCGCCACCCAGCTCCAGCTTCAACACGCCGTCCAGCATGGCCGATTGCACATGCCGCAACGGATTGGCGTGCCGGACGTTGTCGCTGCTGTCAAAAGGTTTGTCGGACATGATGTTTCCGGCTCAACCTTGAGATGCCTGGAGCGCCTGATCAATGTCTGTCTTGATGTCTTCCACGTCTTCCAAACCAACGGAGAGGCGGACATAGTCCGGCGTGGCGCCGGTTTCTTCCAGTTCGGCCGGCGTCAACTGCGAGTGCGTGGTCGAAGCCGGATGAATCACCAGGCTCTTGGCGTCCCCGATGTTGGCCAGATGCGAGAGCAGCTTTACCGAGTTGATGAATTTCTTGCCTGCTTCCAGTCCGCCCTTGACGCCAAAACCGACCAGACCGCCGAAGCCGTGCTTCAGATATTTCGAGGCGATCTTGTAGCTGGGATCGTCCGGCAGTCCGGAATAGGTGACCCATTTGACGAGCGGATGCGCCTTGAGCCATTTGGCGATTTCGAGCGCGTTGGCGGAATGTTGTTTCTGGCGGAGCGGCAGCGTTTCCAATCCCTGCAAAAAGAGGAACGAGTTAAACGGACTGAGCGCCGCGCCAATGTCGCGCAACAGCGTGACGCGCACCTTGAGGATGAAGGCCACGTTGCCCATACCGGGCACGTTGCTCAACGCGTCCCAGTAAACCAGGCCGTGATAGCTCGGATCGGGTTCGGTGAATTCGGGGAACTTGCCGTTGTTCCACTTGAACCTGCCGGAATCCACGATGACGCCGCCGATGGATGTGCCGTGGCCACCGATGTATTTCGTGGCGGAAGCAACCACGATGTCCGCGCCATGATCAATGGGCCGCACCAGGCCGACGCCGACCGTGTTGTCCACAACGAGCGGAAGACCGGCCTCGTGCGCGATTTTGGCGATGGCTTCAAAATCCGGTACGTCGAGTTTTGGATTGCCGACGGTCTCGATGTAGAGGGCGCGGGTCTTGGGCGTGATGGCCTTGCGGAACGCTTCCGGGTCGCGGGAGTTTACGAACTTCGCCGTGCGGCCCAGCTTGGGCAGGGTATAATGGAAGAGCTGATAGGTGCCGCCGTAAAGGTTGTTTCCCGCCACGATTTCATCACCCACCCGGGTGATGGCGAGCAACGCGAAAGTGATGGCCGCCGAACCGGACGCCACGCCCAGCGCGCCGGTGCCGCCTTCGAGCGCAGCGATGCGTTGCTCGAAGACATCGGTGGTGGGGTTCATGATGCGGGTGTAAATGTTGCCAAATTCCTTCAGCGCAAAAAGATTTGCCGCGTGGTCGGTGCTCTTGAAGACGTAGGACGTCGTCTGGTAAATCGGCACGGCGCGCGCGCCGGTGGTGGGATCGGGTATCTGGCCGGCGTGAAGCGCCAGCGTGCTGGGACCTTTTGTTTGAGTGCTCATGTTTTTTTGTTTTATTAACAGTGGTTGATGATATTGCGGAAGTGGCCGGAGGCAATTACGGATCGCGGAAAACAGCAATGCGAATAATGCCAGGCCACTGTATGTTTGCTGGTTTGTGGATGGTTAAATTGGGCGGCTGGAGACCGAAACAAGCCGCGTGAACCGGCGCGTTCGGAGGAGACACGCAACGAAAGCGCAAGCTGCCGTCCGGCCTCCAGCCTGGATTGACTGTTGATTAGAATTCCCATTTGGTGGTGATTCCCCAAACGCTGTTGGCTTCGTTGTTCAGGACGGTGCCGAAATGTCCATAGCCCACCGCAAAGGTCAGGTGGCTGTTGACCACATAGGCGGCATCAATCGTCCACCAGTCGCTCGCTTTTCCAATCAGGCCGGGTATGGCCGTGTAATCCGTGGGTTGTTGTTTGTATTCCGCCGCCAGCGCAAAGGAATCGGTCACGAACACAACGACATTGCCTTCAAAAAGGAAGTTGTAGCTGTCCGTGAAGCCGAGCAACCCGTTCCACACACCCTCGGTCGCGCGACCACCCAGTTCCACCAGCACCGGTCGCGGCAACTGGGTGAACAGTTTGGAAGCATAGAGCGTGAAGTCCACCCCGTCGTTTTGGCTGACGCCGATGGCTTTCAACGTTCCATCGAGCTGGCTGTTAATGTCGTCATAGGAATCGTTGTATTTGTAATGCACGCCGAAGGTCAGCGCCGGGATCCATTTTTGGTCGAACTCGCCTTCCTTCAGAATCTGCAACCGCGCGTTGAAGTTATGCAATTCAACGGAGGTTTCCGAGAGGTTGAGCGCACCGCTGGTCGCCTTGTAAACCGCCAACGGCAAATTGCCGAGGTTGAAGTTGTTGTAACCATACCCCAGCTCGAGACGGCTCAACGGAGCTTCCGTCAAGGTCAACGCCTCGAGATCCTGGCCGTGGCCGAGGTCAACGTAGGAAAAGCCGATGGCGGGCCGGCCGACGGGTTCGCCGTTGCGCGGCGGATTTACAATGTAGGCCGACAGCGTTGAGAAAATACCGCCGTTGCCTTCAATCTGATGCAACGGCAGGGGCGGCGGCTTTTCGCTTTTCGCCGTCGCGCTGGCGTTTGCAGGCGGAGCATTGGTTGTTTCATCGGCAGTTGCGCCGCGCGCCGAAGCGAGCAGCAGTGCCGCAAACAGGAGCACGAGACTCGTGTGCCGGTTTTGAATGGATTGAATGACTCGGACAAACAGGCTGATTTTCATTGGCTGTATTTTCTAGCCAGCAAACCTCCAGTGGTCCGGTCGGGCTGAACAAACATTGATTAATGATTTTTTAGGGCCTTCAGTTTTCTGATCGGTGTTAATTGGATGTTTTGCCGGCGGGAATCAAACCGGTGATGTCGTCCGCATTGGTGTCAATATCGGCAAACAGCCACGTCGAAAGGTAGCGTTCGGCCGACGACGGCACGATGGCGACGATGGTTTTCCCCTTGTTTTCCGGGCGTTTGGCCAGTTGCAATGCCGCCCAAATCGCCGCGCCGCTGGAGACACCCACGGGAATGCCGTCCAACTGGTTGACCTCTTTGGAAACCGGGCCGGAATCCTCCTCGTTGACCTTGATGACCTCGTCCACGATTTTCACATTCAGGTTGTCGGGAATGAACCCGGCGCCGATGCCCTGTAATTTGTGCGGGCCGGGTGCGCCGCCGGAAATGACCGGCGACTTCGCCGGCTCGACGGCAATCGCCTTGAACGACGGTTTGAGTTTCTTGATGACTTCGGCAACGCCGGTGATCGTACCGCCGGTGCCGACGCCCGCGACGACAATATCCACCTTGCCGTCGGTGTCCCGCCAGATTTCCTCGGCGGTTGTCTTGCGATGAATCGCCGGGTTCGACGGATTGGAAAATTGCTGGAGGATGACGCTGTTCGGAATCTGCTGGTGCAGTTCCTCGGCTTTGGCAATGGCGCCCTTCATGCCTTTGGCACCCTCGGTGAGCACGAGTTTCGCCCCGAGAATCTTCAAGAGTTTTCTCCGCTCCAGACTCATCGTTTCCGGCATGGTCAGGATCAGCTTCAATCCCTTCGCCGCTGCGACGAACGCGAGCGCGATACCGGTGTTGCCGCTGGTCGGTTCAATGATGACGGTGTCCTGTTTGATCTTCCCGGCCTTCAGGGCATCGTCAATCATGGCGATGCCAATGCGGTCCTTGACGCTGGACAGCGGGTTGAAGAATTCGAGTTTGAGCAGCACGTCGGCGATGGCGCCGTGTTTTTTCGCCGTGCGGTTCAGGCGCACGAGCGGGGTGTTGCCAATGGTTTCGGTGATGTCATTGAATATTCGGCTCATAAACAGTTATCGGTGCAATTACAGGTTTGGCGCGTATGCGATGAATTGGCGGTATTCGGTCAAAATGGTTTTGAGCGCCGCGACAAACGCGCATTCCTTCAAAAAGGTCGGCGGCGCCTGGGGCGTTTCGAGAATGATTTCAAACGGACGCGGGCGTACTTTCGGCGGCGCGCTCAACACGCCGTCGTAGGCATCGCGGATGACACTGTTCCGCGCCGGAAAACCGTCGATGATCGGGCGCGGGTCGCGCGGTAGAAATTTCCCGGCAGCCTGCAACGCGGGCTCAATGAGATGCTTGGTCAACGTCGCCCCGCGCACAATGCCATAAAAACCTTCGCTCGTGTCATCGGTGTGCAGTGAAATGATGCCGTTTAAGGAACGGGACGCGAGTTCCGCCTGCAACAGCCGGACTTCGGGTTCCCTGGAGTTGCCCCAGAATTCGCGGTTCAAATCCTTGCCGCTCCGCGAGTGGCGCGTGCCGTCTTCGAAACCGGTCGGATTGCAAACCGGGTAGAACGACAAATAATAACCGGCGGCCAGGTCGGGTTTGGCTTCGAGCAGTTTGAGAAACTGAATCACCGCGCGCACACCTTCCGGCTCGTCGCCGTGAATGCCCGCGAAAATTCCGACGCGAATCGGAGTATCGCCGCCTTTGGGCCCGACGAATAAATATCGCGACAAGGTGTAGGTTTCGCCGGCGGCTTCGAAGCGCGCCTCGTGGTTCGCCACAAGATTCGATGAATGGGCGGCGATTTGATCCAGCGGGGCAAGCAGGTCGGCGATGGAACGCCGGTGCGCCAGCGGCGGTCGAGCGACGACGGGGGATTGGGTTGCAACGATTGACATAATGTTTTCGATTGGGGTTGGTGGTTTTTCTTTTGCGTGGGCGGCGGCCGGCCTTCACCGGTCGCCGCCCCCGTTGCGGAGGAACCACATACCGGATTTATGGTTGGAAGATCTGGTCAAAGATGCCGCCATCGGCGAAATGTTTTTTTTGTGCCTTCTGCCAGCCGCCGAAAACCTCGTCCACCGTGACGAGCTTCACCGGGGCAAACTGGCCGGCATATTTGGCCGCGGCCTTTTCCGAACGCGGACGGTAAAAATTCCGGCCGGCAATGTCCTGGCCTTCGTCGGAGTATAGGTATTCGAGATAAGCCTGCGCCACGTCGGTCGCGCCATGCTTCTTCGCCACCTTGTCCACCACCGCCACCGGCGGTTCGGCCAGAATGCTCAAGGACGGCGTGACAATGTCAAATTTGTCCGCGCCGAACTGTTTGATGGCGAGGTACGCCTCGTTTTCCCAGGCCAGCAACACGTCGCCGATGCCGCGCTCCACAAACGTCGTGGTTGAGCCGCGCGCGCCGGAATCGAGCACGGGGACATTTTTGTAGAGCTGTTTGACAAAGTCCCGCGCCTTGGCGTCGTCGTGGCCGTATTTGTCGAGCGCATACGCCCATGCGGCGAGGTAATTCCAGCGCGCGCCGCCCGAGGTCTTCGGATTGGGCGTCACGACCACGACCCCCGGTTTCACCACGTCGTCCCAGTCCTTGATGTGCTTGGGATTTCCCTTGCGCACGAGAAACACGATGGTCGAGGTGTAAGGCGCGCTGTTGTCCGGCAGACGCTTTTGCCAGTCGGCGGGCAACAATTGTGCCTGTTGGGAAATGGCATCAATGTCATAGGCCAGCGCCAGGGTGACCACGTCGGCTCCCAGGCCGTTGATGACAGACTGCGCCTGTTTGCCGGAGCCGCCGTGCGATTGTGCGACCACCACGTCATCACCGGTCTTCGTCTTCCAATATCTGGCGAACGCGGCGTTGTAATCCTGATACAACTCCCGCGTCGGGTCATACGAAACGTTCAGGAGTTTGATTTCCTTCGCGCCGGCCGTCAGGGCGAGCGCACAAACCAATAGAATTTTGGCGAATAGTTTCATGGGTTGTTTCTGGTTCGGTTAAAATGACAATTGGATGCGCGTGAAGAAAACGTTTTCCGGCTGGCGCGTCACGATGGCCGGCGCGGTCGTGCCGGGGCCGCCACCGCCCGTGAACGTCGTGTGCGAGAAGCTGCCATTGACACGGATGTTTTTGTTGAGGTACCAGTTCAAACCGGCCGACCAGGCCTGCGCGGCGGAAGCCGACCGGGTCAGGTTGGCAAACGCGGGAAATGCGGCGTGATCAATGTTCAACTCCTCATAACGCCCGACCAGTTGCAACGCTCCCCACTGGCCGTTGTGCGGATCAAACGGATGCAGCGGCGTGACGCCGGCGAATGAGGCATTCTCCCCGGTCAACACCCAGCCGCCGGAAATTTCCCAGGCCGTATTCTGCAAATAGGCGCTGGCGCCCGTCGTCGTGTTGCGGACCCCCTGGTCGGAAATGGCATATTCACCCATCAAACTGAGCGGTCCATAATAATAACAGCCTTGCGGCGAGAGCCGCCAGTGTTCGCCGTTCGCGATGGCGTTGGTATTATAAGCAAAGAACTGCTGCTGCCCGTCCGTCGTGTACCCGGGCGATGTGCCACCGGTGGTTGCGGGCAGGTCCTTCAGATTTGAAGTGCCATTTTGCGAAGTGCCCGCGACACCAAAGCCGAGGCCTTGCAGAGCCGTAATGTCCGAATTCTTGAACGGTTGCGCGAACAGGCGTCCGGCAAACTCAACTTCGTTTTCAAAGGCTGCGTTGCCCGAATTTTGCGCGTCACCCACGCCGTTAAAAATACCCACCGCGTAACTCAACACGCCGCCGTTGATGTCACCCCACAACTGCAGACCCACATCACGATTCGGCACGAGGTCGGTGACCAGCGAGCGTTCGTTGAACGAGGTGTACACGTCCTCCTGCAACTGCTCCAGTCCTTCCGGGGTTTTGAACTTGCCCGCCCGCAATTGCACCCACGGCTCATAACGATAATTCCCGTAAGCATCAAATATTGTCGGCGTCGAAGGAGCAAAATCTGGCGTGAATCGGAAATCAAAATCGCGGTCCACCGTTCCTTGAAAAATCGGGCGCGCCCGACGCAAAAGAAATCCGTCGTTGCTCTTGATGGCGCTGTCATTGAAAAAAGTGCGGCTGTCCACCTGCAACACCCCCTTCAAGCTGAATACAAAGTTCGAATCCGCCGACACGGCACTGAAGCCGCTGGAGCCGACGGTGAATTTCGGTGCCGCCTTCGCCGCCGCCTGGTCCAGTTCACGCTGACGCGCCAGGATGCGCACTTGTTGATCCAGATTCTGGATTTGTTCCGTGGTCGCGGCCGTGTTGGTCTGCTGGTCCAGGTCGCGCTGATGTTCGAGCGCCTGGATTTTCTGGCCGAGATCCTGGACGGCTTTTTTCAAGGTCTCAATCTCCGCCGCTTCCGCGGACCGGGCGGCACCGCCACTCGCAGCCTGGGCGGGGATTTCGGTCTGCGCGGTGCCAGTGGAATTGGTGGCCGCGTCATCGGCAGCCCATGCAGGGAAGACAAATTGCAACCCGGCAAGGGTTGCCAGTACCAACAGCTTTGGTTTCATGTTGTTTTATTTGTTGCTTGTTTCGCCTCTGGCCAACCGCCACGTTGGTATTTATTTCAGATCGTCCCGAACTTCTTGAACGCGGGCTTTCTCCAGCCGGACGCGTTCGGTTTTCTCAATCTGCGTTACCTGTGAATCATGCACGACGATTTGCACCACGCCGTAATGAAGTGACCCAACCTGCCGGCGGACCATATCCAGCCAGCTAACCGGTTGATCGGCGCTGCCCTCCGATTTAATCTGAATCGAGCTCATATCAATAAAATTTCAAACTATTTTCAAAGCCGAATCGATATTTTTAATAGCGATGTTTATCATCGTTATTCTAGCGAAATAAAAACCGCAACTCCACTTGCCGCATTCTTTAGCAAAATGCAGCAACTTGAAGCTTTTTGTTCCATTTTGTAATTCATTCTATAAACGACTTATATTGTCGTTATTATCCACGACCGACTGGAATTGTCAACTGGTAATTTTGAATTATTTTTAAATGCCTTCTCCGCCAATGAAACCGGCGGTAACCTCCCGTTTTGACACTGGCGCGCCCTTGGCCACCTCGGCGAGTGTTGCGTGCTCCATCAACCCGGCAACGTAATTGCGCGCGTCGAGAAACACGCGTCTAAACCGGCAAACCGGCTCCTGCGAACACCGTTTGTAACCCGTGACCGAAACACAATCAATCGGCGCTAAAATGCCGTCAAATAGCCGCACCACCTCGCCCATCGTAATCTTGCCGGGATCTTTGGCGAGCACATATCCGCCGCGCACACCGGCCACGCTGTCCACCCAGCCTTGCGCCTTGAGTTTGAGCATGATTTGCTCCAGAAAGCGTTTGGGCACATCGTTCCGCCGGGCCAGTTCGCGAATCGGTATTGGCGCGCCGCCGAAATGATCCACCAAGGTGAACAAGGCGCGCAACGCGTAATCAGTTTCCTTCGCCACTCGCATGCTGAAAAACGATACGTCAGGTCGGGATTAAGTCAATTGCGATTTTTATGGCCATTTCAACAGATGTGGAATCAACCGCTGATAATACGACGGCCATCATCCAGGAAGATGCCCTTGAAATTCATCTCCAGCGCCTGGGGATTGGTGGCTTTGGACATGGCCTCCTTTTCACTCACACGCCCCGCCTTGACCAGATCGAACAAGGACTGGTTGAACGTGAGCATGCCATCATCCAGGCTGGTCTCAATGGCGGCGGGCAATTTGTCGAGGCGGTTTTCTTCGATGAGTTTTCTGACCATCGGCGTGTTGATGAGGATTTCCAAAGCTGGAGTTGCCTTGCCGTCCAGGGTGCCGACCATGCGCTGGCAGACCACCGCGTACAGGGTGGCGGCGATTTGCCGCCGGATTTGCTCGCGCTCCTCGGCCTTGAAGAATTCAAGGATGCGGTTGACGGACTGCGACGCGTTGGTCGTGTGCAGCGTGGACAATACCAGATGTCCCGTGTCCGCCGCGCTCATGGCCGCGGAAAAGCTGAGGTCGTCCCGCATTTCCCCAATCATGATGATGTCCGGATCCTGGCGCAGAACATATTTGAGCGCGTGATGAAACGATACCGTGTCCAGGCCGACTTCCCGCTGCTCAATCACGGATTGGTTGTCTTCAAAAATGTACTCAATCGGGTCTTCCAGCGTGATGATGTGCCGTTTGAAATTATTATTGATGTGCTCAATCATCGCCGCGAGCGTGGTGGATTTGCCGCAACCGGTGGCCCCGGCCACCAGCACGATCCCGCGGGGTGATTCGGCGATTTTCCGCACCTGGTCCAGCAACCCGAGTTCTTCAAAGCTTGGCACCTGGGTCTTGACGAAACGCATGGACAGGCACCATTGGCCGCGCTGTTGAAACAGATTGGTGCGAAAGCGGCCGATGCCGGGAATAAAATATGAAAAATCAATTTCCCGTTCCTCGTCGAGACGCTTTTTCAAATGCCCCGGCGTGATGCCTTCGACAATTTTTTCCATCCATTCCCCGGTCGGGTGGGGGGAATCCACCGCGATCAACTCGCGATTGATGCGGAAAACGACCGGGGTGCCGATTTTCAAATGCACATCCGATGCGCCGCCTTCGATGGCCGTCTTCAAAATGCGCTGAAACAGTTCCACGCGCCAAGTCTAACAAACCGCCAGGCCTGCGCCAACCGGTAAAAATGCTGGCGACTTTTGGCCGGGCGCATGCTATAAAACCCCCATGTCTAATCATCGCATTGGCATCATCGGGGGCACGGGCCTTTACGACATCGAAGGCCTCACCCATCAGAAATGGGTTGAGGTTGAAACCCCATTCGGCCCGCCGTCGGACGAGTTGTTGACCGGCAAGCTCATGGGGCGCGACCTGGTTTTTCTTCCCCGCCACGGGCGCGGCCACCGGATTCTGCCCTCAGAACTCAACCATCGCGCCAACATCTGGGCGATGAAAAAGCTCGGCGTTGACTGGATCATCAGCGTCAGCGCCGTCGGCTCCCTGCAGGAAAAATGCAAGCCGTGCGACATTGTGCTCGTTGACCAGTTTGTGGACCGCACCAAACAATCGCTTGCCCACACCTTTTTTGGACGCGGCATTGTGGCGCACATCTCCTTTGCGCATCCGGTCTGCGAGGAATTGCGGCAAACGCTTTTGAAGACGGCCATCGTTTGCCGGGCGCAGGCGCACAACGGCGGCACTTATGTCTGCATGGAAGGCCCGGCCTTCAGCACCCGCGCCGAATCGCTCCTGAACCATCGCGCCGGCTTCAACGTCATCGGCATGACCAATCTGGGCGAGGCCAAATGCGCCCGCGAAGCGGAAATCGCCTACGCCACCCTGGCGATGGCCACCGACTACGATTGCTGGAAGGAAGACGAGCACGTCACGCTCGAAATGATCGTCGCCAACCTCCAGCGCAACGCCGACATGGCCAAACAAATTGTCGCCCGCGCCATCCCGCAAATCCCGGCCGAGCCCAGCTGGCCGTGCCATTCCGCGTTGAAAAACGCGATCCTGACCGATAAAAAACTCTGGCCCAAGAAAACCGTGGCCGAGCTGAAACCGATTCTGGCGAAGTATCTTTGAAATCCATGAACACTGCATTCCGTTGCCTCGCCTCGTTCGCGATCATCGTCATCCTGTTCGCGGTGACCGGTTGCAATACCGTCTCCATCAATTCCAACCAGTACATCGGTGTGCCGGCCTATCCGCCGTCGAACCCGGCCCAGATCCAGATTCTGCGCAAGGAGCCGGACCGTCCGCACGTGCAGCTGGGCGAGATCCGGGCGGAACCCGCCAGCGATAATGTCAGTGTGCAGAAAATTGAAGAATCCTTGCGCAACGCGGCGGCCAAAATGGGCGCCGATGCCATTGTGATTGTGTTTGACCGGACGGAAGTCACGGGCGCGATGGTCACCGGGCCCTGGTATGGACGTTCCGTGCAGCAGATTGTCGGGCGTGTGGTTGTCGGTGTGGCGATCAAATATATGGACGCGGAAACGGGAAGCTGATTTCGAGACCAGACCGGCAATTTCGTGAAAGCGAAAGAGCCGTAACCACTGAACGGGATGGCCGGAACAACCGGGTCGAAGACGTTCCTCCCTTCGGCCCGGTTGCCGCCGCAGGTTGTTGAGATAAAAGCCGATGTTTGGTTGCGGTTGCAGGTGAACCGGGTAAGCTTGGCGACAGATGACGAAACGATGCGGCTGGTTTCTTCAGCCGGGCTTGCCGTGCGGAGGACCTGAAACCAGAGCAGTTTTGCGTAAACAATCCAAACCGGAAGCAAGGGATTGTTTTGGAAAAGACAAACGAACTTGAATTTAACAAGCTGAACAACCACTTAATCAAACAACAACAATCCGATGAAAAATCTCAAATATGCGGCGATGACGACCCTGTTGCCGGTCATTGCGCTGGCCCTGGCCGGCTGTTGGACACCACCCAACGCCAATGTACAGCCCGCAGGCGAACCCCGTCTGATCCAGAGCGGATTCACGGTGGAAGTCGTCCAGAATCCGGCGCCGGTGACAGCCATTGATGCCGGCCAGCGCACGATAACCCTCAAACGCACCGATGGCCGGACAAAGACCTACGCGGTGGGCCCGAACGTCAAATCCTTCGACCAGATCAAAGCGGGCGACCAGGTCAAGGCGACCGTGGAAGATGAACTCGCTGTTTACCTGCTGGCCAAAGGCCGGCTGCCGGACGGCACCACGGCTGAAACCCTGGGCGTCAACGCCAAGGTTTTGTGGTTGGATCCCAGCTACCGCCTGTTGACCCTGCAATATCCCAATGGCCAGTCGGAAAAATTTAAAACCGGCCTGGACGCCAGACTTCAGGAAATGGCCCCGGGCGATGACGTGGTGGTGAAGCCCAAGGAAGTAACGGCGCTTCACATCGAGAAACCCTGAGGCATTCACTTTTGCACATCATCCATCACCAATTGATTTTACCATGACATTTAAAAATCCACCGGCTCGCTGGACGCTGAAGTTCGCGATAACGGCGCTGATGCCGGCGGTCCTGCTGGCATTCACCTCCTGCTCGTCAACCCCCGCCACGGGAAAGGTGAATGGGCAAGCCAATCCCGCCGCCAACGCCAACACTCCCGATTTTGGCGGCGAAATTGTGACGGACGCCGCCTCGACCACCGCGACGGTGGTTTCCGTCGATCACGCCAACCGCCTGGTCGTGCTGAAACGCGCGGATGGCAGCCAGGTCACCTACAAAGCCGCCCCGGGTGCGTCCGGTTTCGATGTCGTCAAAGCCGGCGACGAGGTCAAAGTCTCGGTGGCGGAGGAACTCGCCGTGTTCCTGGGGAAAAACAGTGTGCCTGGCAGTGCCGGCGCAAATTCCGTGAAGCTGCGCGTCCGCCTGCCGGGCGGAACGCAAGCCGTTGCCACCGAAGTGGCGACCCTGTCGTTTACCGCCAAGATCACGGCCATCAACGCCTGGAATGACAGCGTAACCCTCCAATTGGCTGATGGCTCGGTCAAAACAATCCACGTGAGCGAAGCCGTCAATCTGGCCGATGTCAATGTGGGTGACAACGTCTCGGCGCGGGTCACGGAGGCAGCCGTGCTCTTGCTGGAGAAACCCTAGCCCCTCAATTTCACAAATACGAATCTCATCCCAACCCCAAAAGAGAGAAAGGAGCCAATGAACAAACAAATTCTAAAGCTAACCGCGATGCTGTTGATGCCGGCCGCCCTGCTGGCATTCACCTCCTGCTCGTCAACACCCAAACCGCAAACCGCCGCCGCCCCGGAGGCCATGCGAGGCGGTGTCGTCATTGATACCGCTTCGGCGGTCGCCACCGTGCAATCGGTCACTGCCAGCAACCGTACCGTGGTGCTCCAACGACCTGATGGCAGTCTGTTCACCTACGAGTGTGGGCCGGATGTGCTCAATTTCGACCAGATCCAGGTGGGTGACCAGGTCACGGCCCAGGTGGCCGAGGCCGTCGCCATTGTGCTCGTGAACGGCGGCGTACCGCCCAGCGCCGGTGCCGCCTCCGTCATGGTCCGGGCGGCGTTGGGAGAAAAACCGGCCGGCAAAATGGTTGATACCGTCGGATTCACCGCCAAGGTCATGGGTGTGGACAGGCTGAATCGAGAAGTGACCTTGCAGATGGTGGATGGTTCTACCCGGATGGTGAAAGTCGGCCCGGACATCAAATTGTCCAAAATTAAACCCGGCAACGACGTGGGGGTGCGGCTCACCCGGGCATTCATGATTGCAGTAACGACGCCCGAGCATGCTCCGGTTACACCTCCGCCGGCCGCAACTCTGCCCGCCGCGCCCGCCGCGCCCGCGCTGACGCCGGATGAGGCGGCCGCGATCGGCACCGAGGCCTACATTTTCGGCTACCCGCTGGTCACGATGGAATACACCCGGCGCGTGCTGACCAATGTGGAAAAACCCGAAGGCAAGGCCGCTCCCATGGGACAGTTCCTCCGGTTGCGGGAATATCCGACTCCTGACGACAAACAGGTGACGGCGCCCAATGCCGACACACTCTACACCATCGCCTGGCTGGACGTGAGCAAGGAACCGTGGGTTTTGAGCCTGCCCGAGGCAAATGACCGTTACTACCTCTTCCCCATGCTCGATGGCTGGACCGACGTGTTTCAGGACCCCGGCAAACGCACCACGGGCACCGGACCGCAGACCTACGCCATCACCGGCCCCGGCTGGAATGGCACGCTGCCCGACGGCGTGATCGAATATAAATCGCCGACCAGCCTGGTCTGGGTCCTCGGCCGCATCTACTGCGCCGGCGCGCCGGAAGATTATGACGCCGTGCATAAGATGCAGGACGACATCTCCGTGGTTCCGCTCAGTTCGTACGGCCAGGCGTACACGCCGCCGCCGGGCACGGTGGACACGAACATCGACATGAAGACGCCGGTCCGCAACCAGGTGAACGCCCTGAGCGCGGAGGATTATTTCAAACTGCTGGCCCGGTTGATGAAGGACAATCCGCCCGCCGAGGCGGACGCACCCATGGTCGAAAAACTGGCGAAGATCGGGATTGTCCCGGGGCAGAATTTCGACATCAACCAATTCGGCCCGGACGTGGCCAAGGCCCTGCAAGATGTGCCGAAACCGGCCTTTGAAAAAATCATGGCCCATTACAAGGATGCCGGCACCCTCACGAACGGCTGGATCTTCACCACCAAGGCCGGCGTTTATGGCACGGATTATCTCCAGCGGGCGACCATCACCGCCATCGGCCTCGGTTGCAACCGGCCGCAGGATGCCGTCTATCCGACCTCATTGACGGATGCCGCCGGCAATCCCTACATGGGCACCAACCAGTATGTTCTGCATTTCGACGCCGGCCAGTTGCCGCCCGCCGAGGCGTTCTGGTCGCTGACCATGTATAACGGCGCATTCTTCTTTGCGGCCAACCCGCTGAATCGCTACACGTTGAGCAGCCGGAATCAATTCACCACCAACGCGGACGGCTCGGTGGACCTTTACCTCCAGCACGAGTCGCCGGGGTCGGACAAGGAATCCAACTGGCTGCCGGCGCCCGAAGGCAAATTCATCCTGATGCTCCGGCTCTATTGGCCGAAGGAAACGCCGCCCTCGATCATTGACGGCACGTGGACGATTCCGCCGGCGAAGCTGGTGCCATCTGTCACTTCCAGTTGACAGAGACATGGTAAATCAACTGGTTCGATGGTGAAACGCGCGGGCCGCCTGATGGCCAGTCCGGCACGGACCGGCCCGCGGCTCTACGCGCGGAAGGTGGAGCCAAACCGCAGGTCGAACTTTTGAATACCCATTACAAAAGAACCTTTATTGCCCTGGCAATTGTATTTGCCGCAGCGTGCGCTTTTCTCTTTGGCCTCTTCTACCAGGAAGCCAAAAACACCGCCATCACGAAGCTGCATGAAGAGCAGATGATCCATGCCAGACAGGCGGCACATGGAATCGAAGATTTCTTCGCCACGTGGACTCGAAACTTAAGCTCTTTATCAAAGATGGATGAGATCATTGATGATGACGCGGTCGGCAGACGCTATATGCAACTGTTCTATGAGGCCAATCAGGAGCAGATCATGTCCATCACCCGCGTGGATGAAAGAGGCGTTATCATCTATAACTTTCCCCAAAGCAGCTCGGTGGGAGTTGATGTTTCAAATCAGGAGCACGTGCGTGAGATGCTGCGGGATCATAAGCCAGTGGTCAGCGATGTCTTCAAGTCGGTTGAGGGAATCAACGCGGTTGCCGTCCATGTGCCGGTTTTCCGGGGGACGGAATTCAAAGGGTCAATCGGAATCCTGATAAACTTCCAGAGCCTCGCGAAGCGCTATTTGGATGTGATCAAGGTTGGCCAGACCGGATACGCCTGGGTGGTCAGCCGTGACGGGACGATTCTTTACACCCCGATAACGGGGCTCGCCGGAAAATCCGTGTTTGAAGTCATCAAGGATTCCCCTTCGCTCGATGTCATGGTGAACGACATGCTCAAAGGCCATGAAGGCACCGCCATATACACCTTTGACCGGATCGGCGACCGGAATGTCGGGCCAACCAGGAAATATGCGGTGTATCTGCCGGTTCAGATCGGGAACACGTTCTGGTCCATTGCCGTGGCCTCGGCCGAACAGGATGTGCTTGCCGGCCTGATCTCTTTCCGAAACAAGCTGGCATTGGTCATCGGCGCCCTGTTCATTTGTGGCATGGTGTCTTCAACCCTGGGGGCAAGGGCCTGGCTCATCGTCCAGGAGGAAGAAAAGCGCAAACTGACAGAAGGAAAACTTTGGGAAAGCGTGGAACGGTTTCGTCAGGTGGCCGAGACCGCCGGGGAGTTCATTTGGGAGGTCAACGCGGAGGGCTTTTACACTTACGTAAGCCCGACGGTTGAAAAAATTCTGGGTTACACCCCGGAAGAGTTGGTGGGAAAGAAGCATTTCTACGATCTGTTTGTCCCGTCGGTCCGCGAGGAATTGATGGCCACTGCTTCCCGGGTGAATGCCGGCCGGCAATCGTTCCGGGATTTTCCCAATCCCAATGTCAGCAAGAGCGGAAAAATCGTGCACCTGGAGACCAGCGGTGCTCCGGTGCTGGACCCGGCCGGGAATCTCCTCGGCTACCGCGGCGCCGCCGCGGATGTCACCGGACGCAAGCAGGCGGAAGTGGAAATCGGGCAACAGCGCAATGAACTGGCCCACCTTTCGCGCGTATCGACGATGGGCGTGCTGACGTCGTCGCTCGCGCACGAACTGAACCAGCCGCTCACTGCCATCCTGAACAATGCCCAGGCCGGCTCGCGATTCATGGCCGCCGCCTCTCCCGATCTGGCCGAGGTCCGGGGTGCGCTGGAAGACATCGCTCAGGACGCCAAACGCGCGGGAGAGGTGATCCGCCAGATGCCGTCATTTCGGATATCGTCCGGCTGCTGCACAGCGACATGCTGGTGCGCAAAGTTCAGATCGCGCTCGAATTGGCCCCGGAGCTGCGCCCGGCGAATGGTGACAACGCCCAGTTGCAGCAGGTGATACTGAATCTCGTGCTGAACGCGTTCGACGCGATGAAGGATTCTCCGGACGACAAGCGCGCGGTCATCGTCCGCACCCGGCAACCGGATGCCGCCTCGATCCGGGTCGAAGTCAGCGATGTTGGAACGGGCATCAGCCCTGAACGGCTGGCCAACCTGTTTGAACCGTTCCGCAGTTCCAAACGGGAGGGCCTGGGCCTGGGATTATCCATCAGCCGTTCGATTGTGGAAGCTCACAAAGGCCGGTTATGGGCGGAGAACAATCCCGACCGCGGCGTCACCTTTTACTTTTCGCTGCCGGTGCATGAGCCTGAATTGAAGCTGACTTGATGAGGAAGGCAGCACCGACGACCACGAAACGCCTTGTTTTAAGATTTTTCGACGTTTCCAGTGGGTCCATCGCCGGGCAAAGAGTCAATGACTAAGCCCTAAACCATAATGACTAAATAATTTCCAAATGACCCAATGACCAACACGCCAGCCAGGCTGCTTATTCGAGCTTGGGGCTTCTTTCGTCATTATGGTTTAGGAATTAGTCATTCCACAACGCGGCATCCTTAATCGATACTGAGGCCGCAGGGCACCTTCTGCTTCCACTGAAAATGTTAAGGAGCTTGTTTAATGGTTGATTTTAGCCGGAACCGGGTGCACTCTTTTATGGCTTCGCTTATGGCAAGGGGAGAATTCAATTCGACTGTGTTTGTGGTGGACGACGACGCTTCCGTCCGCAAAGCCCTTGCGCGTCTGCTGGCATCGGCCGGTTACACGGTAGAAACATTCGCTTCCGCCCGCGAGTTTCTTGACCGTGGCCATCACCAGGACACCCCCGGTTGTCTCGTGCTGGATATCAGCATGCCCGGATTGAGCGGCCTCGATTTGCAGCAGGAACTGATGGCATTCACGCCTCCGCTTCCCATCATCTTCATTACCGGGCATGGCGATATTCCCACGAGCGTGCGGGCCATGAAGGGTGGGGCGGTTGATTTTCTGACGAAACCGGTCAACGACCGGGAACTCCTGTCACTCATCAAGCTGGCCATTGCCCGAAACGTGGAGGCCCGCAAGCTTCACACGGAATTGCAGGCACTTCAGCAGCGCGCCGCCAACCTGACACCGCGCGAGCGTGAAGTGATGCTTCTCGTCGTCCGCGGCCGGTTGAACAAACAGGTGGCTGACGAGCTTGGCACGGCCGAGAAAACCATCAAGGTCCATCGCGCCCGCGTCATCGAAAAAATGGGCGTCGAGTCGCTCGCGGAGCTGGTCCGCATGGCCGAAAAGCTGGGAATGTTTTCCCCTGAAACCAGAGCCGGCACGGCGCCTCCGGCGTCTGCCACTCTCCTGCCGCCACCGCCACGCATCTAAGACCGTTTAGCGTTCAGCCTTCCGGATGGATGTTCGATGTTGAATGTTGAATGTTGGATGTTTCCCACTGCCTTCAACCTTTGGCTTTCATCCGGCTCCGCTCCCTTCCGCCTCCGCGGCGCGCCATAGTGCCGCTCCGGCGCGACGGCGGCTGTTTGCTCCCGTTCGAGATCAGTTGACGCATTGGACCAAGGTCCAATGTTCACCCGCTCCCGCTTCGGCTAACTTTCGCTCGCAATTTCACCCGGCCGGCACCGGCCCGGTATCTTGCGCCAACCTGTGACCGCCAAAAAACCGCTTATTGCCGTCGTGGATGACGATGAATCGGTGTGTCGCGCCATGGAACGCCTGGTGCGCTCGCTGGGCATGACCGCGGAAACCTATGCCAGCAGCGAAGACTTCTTAAATCAGCTTGAGTCGCTTCCTTCCTTTCAAGTGGATTGCGTGATTCTGGACGTTCAAATGCCCGGCCTGAACGGCATCGAGGTGCAGACGCGCATCCACCGCATCCATAAAGATATGCCGGTCATCTTCATCACGGCCCATGACGATCGCGGCGCCCGGGAGCGGGCGCTCGCCGGCGGCGCACTGGCCTTCCTGCGAAAACCCTGCAACGACGCCCTGCTAATCCGAACCCTCGATACCGCGCTGGGACGCTGCGGGCCGGATGAGAAATCCGGCGGAGCGGATTGAAACCAGTTTATACAACACGATGAACACAAACCCAAAGTGCAAAGTGGCAAGGGGCCAGTGGCAAGTGGCCGAAGGCCTGTGTGCCCACCCGTCACTCGCCACCCGCCACTCGTCACTCAACCAAGATTTGTCCGCCAAGGAATGAAACAAGCAGTACCCGGACGGGGCAAAAAACAAGAGCATGAAACGAAACACCAAAAAATAAACCAAAAGGAGAAAACATGAAACGGAGCATCCTCATCAAATACGGTCTGACCGTGCTGACCGCTTCCACGGCGTTTATCGGCGCCGGCGGAACAGCCCAGGCGGCGGACAAGAAACCCAACATCGTCTTTATCATGGGCGATGACATCGGCATGTGGAACATCGGCGCCTACAGCCGCGGCATGATGGCCGGACGGACGCCGAACCTCGACAAGCTGGCCAGGGAAGGCATGTTGTTCACCGACTATTACGCCGAGGCCAGCTGCACGGCGGGCCGCGCGAACTTCATCACCGGCGAACTGCCCATCCGCACCGGCATGACCACGGTCGGCCAGGCGGGCGCCAAGATCGGCCTGCCGGCGGAAGCCTGCACCATCGCCACCGCGCTCAAGGCGCAGGGCTACGCCACCGGCCAGTTCGGCAAGAACCATCTGGGCGACCGCAATGAATTCCTGCCCACTGTCCATGGCTTCGATGAATTCTTCGGCTACCTGTATCACTTGGACGCGATGGAAGATCCGTTCCATCCCAACTATCCGCAGAACCTGCTGAACGTCGTCGGCCCGCGCAACCTCGTTCATTCCTGGGCGACCGACACGGACGACGCGACCGAGATGCCGCGCTGGGGCAAGGTCGGCAAGCAGAAGATTGAAGACTGCGGCCCGTTGCCGCCGCATCCCATGGCCGGCATCAAATACAATATGGAGACGGTGGATGGTGACATCCGCGACTTCGCCATCAACTTCATGGACAAGGCCAAAAAGGACGGCAAGCCGTTCTTCGTCTGGATCAACCCGACACGCATGCACATCGTCACGCATCTCTCGCCAAAATACACGGCGTTGGAGAACTCGGAAAATGGCTGGTCGGAAGAAGAAGCCGGCATGGTTCAGCTCGATGACGACGTCGGTCTGATCATGCAGCACCTTAAGGACATGGACGTGGATGACAACACCATCGTCGTCTTCACCACTGACAACGGCACCGAAGTGTTCACCTGGCCCGATGGTGGACAAACCCCATTCGCGCAGTCCAAGGGGACGGTCATGGAAGGCGGCTTCCGCGTGCCCTGCATCCTGCGCTGGCCCGGCCACGTCCCGGCGGACTCCGTGCAGAACGGCATCTTCTCTGGCCTGGACTGGTTCCCGACCTTCCTCGACGCCGCCGGCAACCCGAACATTACCGACGAACTGCTCCAGGGTTGGACCTATGGCGGCCGGACTTACAAGAACCATCTGGACGGCTATGACCAGATGGCCGCCATCACCGGCACCGGGCCTTCCACGCGCCACGAAATTTTCTACCTCGGCGAAAGCTCGCTCGGCGCGGTGCGCATTGACGATTACAAGTATCGTTTCATTGACCAGCCCGGCGGCTGGCTGGGCGTCAAGAACCATCCTGACGTGCCTGTAATCGTCAACCTGCGCCTCGATCCGTTCGAGCGCACGGCCTGGCCCGCCGACCTGACAAAAGAAGGATCAGAGCAATACTTCGACTGGTTCAAGTTCCAATTCTGGCGCTTCGTGTTCGTCCAGCAGGTGATGGCCAGGGAAATCCAGACCTTCCTGGATTACCCGCCGATGCAGCGCGGCGCGAGCTTCAACCTCGATGCCCTGAAAGCCGAGATGGCGGCCAAGATGCAACAGGCGGAGGAGGCGACCAAAGGCGTCAGCCAGTAACCGGATTGTCCACACAGCGGGCGGTCTCCTTTTCCTCCGGGGGAGGCCGCCTGCTTCCTTAACCCGTCAGATTTGCAATCAACCTTCAAACGTAAAACCGACCGTGAAAATTGAACAGGAGCAAACAGAGAGAACAGAGCCTGAAAAACAAACTCCGTTTCCTCAGTTGCCTTCTGTTCAAAACCTCAAAAAATATGAAACGCACCAAATCCCTCATCCTGATTGCTCTCGCGCTGGCCGGCAGCGTGTTCGTATCACCCCGAATGTTGGCGGACGAAACCAACGCGGCCGCCGGCGGCCAAAACACCGAAGAACTGGCCAAGGAAGCGCAGAATCCGGTCGCCAAACTCATCAGCGTGCCGTTCCAGAACAATTTCAACTTCAACGTCGGCCCGAACAACGTCACCCAATACATTCTCAATGTTCAGCCGGTCATCCCCATCAGCCTGAACGACAACTGGAACCTCATCACGCGCATCATCATGCCGATCATCAACCAGCCGTCCCCCGCGCCCGGCGTCCCGAACGCTTCCGGCCTGGGCGACATCAATCCCACGTTCTTCCTCTCGCCCGCCAATGCGAGCAAGAAGTTCATCTGGGGCGTCGGCCCGACCTTCACACTTCCGACTGCGACCGATTCCCTGCTCGGCAACAGTGAATGGTGCGCCGGCCCGGCGGCGGTAGCGCTGACGATGCAAGGCCACTGGGTCGTGGGCGCGCTGGTCAACCAGCAATGGTCCTTCGCCGGCTGGGGCGACCATTATGTCAGCGCCTTCCTGGCCCAGCCGTTCGTCAACTACAACCTGCCCCACGGCTGGTACCTGTCCTCATCTCCTGTCATGACCGCCAACTGGGCTGCGGACAGCCACGACCAGTGGACCGTGCCGCTGGGCGGCGGCATCGGCAAAATCCAATGGTTTGGCAAGCTGCCGATCAATTTCCAGCTTCAGGCCTTTGGCAACGTCGTAAAACCAAGTTACGGTCCCGACTGGCAGCTTCGCTTCCAAATCCAATTTATGTTTCCGAAATAAATCACTTCAACCACAAACAACCGAACACCATATGAACACTGAAAACGAAAAACCGAACACCAGTGAGAACAAGGAAACGAACGGCATGGGCCGGCGTGACATGCTGAAAATCATGGGCGCGGCGGCGGCGGGCCTTGCGGCAGGAGCCGTGACACCGGCGCAGGCAGCCGACCCGCAGCCAGATCCGTGCGAGCCGGTGAATCCCTACGGCGGCGGGCCGAGCACCGGCCTGCAATTCCCGCCTTACTACCGGCCAACAAAGTATGTTAAGAGCCGGAACAACTACTTCCCCAGCAGTGAGACCATCGGGCCGGACGAGATGCGCATCTCCTTCGTCGGTAGTTGCCCCATCCCGATGCGGCGCGACCAGGCCGGCACGTGCATCATGGTTGAACTGGGCAACGGCAAACGCTTCTTCTTCGATTTTGGTCCCGGCTGCGTCAGAAACATCATCGCCATGGGTGTCCCCATACAGGAGATCAACGACATTTTCCTTACCCACCTGCACATAGACCACTATCACGACCTGTCGTGGCTTATTCCGTTTGCGCCGTGGTGCGGACGGTGGAAAATGCCGCTGCGCGTCACCGGGCCGTCGGGGCGCACGCCCGACCTCGGCACCAAGGCCATGATCGCCAGCATGAAGCAGATGCTAAAATGGCACCTGGAAGCCTTCGATACCTGCCCGATTGGCGACGGCTACGAGGTCGAGGTCAATGAGTTCGACTGGAAGGACGAGAACGGCATTTGTTACGACAAGGATGGAGTCACGATTCGTCACTGGCGGCGCTCGCACACCAAGGATGGCGCCTCGGGCTATCGGCTGGACTGGAACGGTCTTTCGTTTGTGTGGACCGGCGACGGCCGGCCGGACGACCTGACAGCCAAATATGCCAAGGGCGTGGATGTGTTTGTCACCGAAACCCAGGCGGATTTGGCCCGTATCAACCAATACAAGTACGGGCTGCCCGAGATTCTCTACAACTACACGATTGATATTCACCATACGGTGCCTTATGCCGCCGGCTACCTCTTTAACCAGGTCAACCCGCGCTGCGCGATGCTCACCCACCTTGAGTTCGACAATGACTACCTCAATGAGATCAGCGCCGGCGTTCGTGCCCACTGGAAGGGGCTTTTTCTCTACGGCGCGCCCGACGTGGCGGTCGTCAATGTGACCAAGGACGCCATCTGGCACCGCATGGCCGCCTTGCCAGGGTTCGCCGGCCAGCCATTCCCGAATCCCACCCTGTTGTTCGGTGACCCGCTGCCTATCGCCACCGGCAAGGGCATTGTCCCACAGCCTCGGCTGCCGCGTGAGGAACAGCAGGAGAAATTGACCCGCGACCTCGAGATTGATCCGAAGAAGTATTATCCGCCGGACGTTTGGCGTGAGCAATTAACCAAGCTCAACAATCCGGAGGAGATCGATCTCCTCGAGATAGCGAAGGTGATGAACATTGATTTGAGCAAATTCATCCCCAAGAAATAGCGATATGGAAATCGCAACCGACCACGGCAAGGCAGTGCCGATAACCATCCTGACCGGCTTTCTCGGGGCGGGCAAGACGACGCTGTTGAACCGCATCCTGACCGGCAGCCACGGCCTGCGCGTGGGCGTCCTCGTCAACGACTTCGGCTCAATCAACATTGACGCCGAACTCGTTGTCGGGGTGAAAGACAACATGATCAGCCTGTCCAACGGCTGTGTGTGCTGCCAGATACGCGACGACCTGGTCGAGTCGGTCGTCGCCCTGCTCGCGCGCCCGGAGTCCATCGAATACATCCTGCTCGAAGCCAGCGGCGTTGCCGATCCGGCCGGGATTTTCGTGACCTTCAACGATCCCAACCTGCGCGAGCGCATCCGGCTGGACAGCGTCACCTGCGTGGTGGATGCGGAGCAGGTCTTTGCGCATCCCGAATACCCGCCGCTGATGGAACTCAAGCTGCGCCAGATCGGTTTTGCGGACATGCTCATCCTGAACAAGGTGGACCTGGCCGGTCCCGAACAGGTCGCAAAGGTCAAAGCCTGGCTCGACCAGCATTTCAACAACCTTCGCATCGTCGAGACCAATTACTGCGAGGTGCCCGATGAAATTCTGCTGGGCGTCGGCCGTTTCGATCCAACCCGGAACCACTCGCACGCCCATAAGCATGAATGCACCGACCCGGATTGCCATGACCATGGGCACGGGCACGACCACTCGAAGGTGTTCAGCACCTGGAGCTTCGAGACCGACCAGCCACTGAAGCTGGAAGCGTTGAAACAAACCATGCGCAAATTGCCGGGCACAGTCTATCGGGCAAAGGGCGTAGTCTATTGCACCGACGCGCCACGACAACGGGCGGTGCTGCAAGTGGTTGGCCGTCGCGTGGACATCTCATTGCAAGACGAGTGGGGCGAACGGACGCCGCGCACGCAGATCGTGGTCATCGGGGCTGCCGACAGAATTGACCCGGTGATGCTCCAGCAGCAGTTCAACCTGACGGTGGCGACGGGCGTGGCCGCCAGCCCGGCTTGAGGCAAAGCAAAGAGCAACGCAGCACAGAAGGAATAGATTTAGATTTACGACCGTCCTCACCCCGGCCCTCTCCTCCAAGGAGAGGGAGAACCACGCGCCGCGTTTTGGAAAATACCAGCGACGGGATTGGCCGGACGGTCGTTCGCAAAACCGTAGCGCGTATTTCCGGTTTCCTTCTCCTGGGGGAGAAGGCTAGGATGAGGGCGGACAACCAACTAAAAAGCAACGCGGCACAATCGCACGAATTCTATGAAACGAAATGACTTGCTTAAATACGGCCTGGCCGCGCTGACCGCTTCGACGACCCTGCTCGGCGCTGGCGGAACGGCGCAGGCACAGAACCCAGCCTCCGTTGAAGCTATGGCGGGGCAAGGCCAGAAGCCCAATGTCGTCTTCATCCTCGCCGACAACGTCGGCTACGGGGATTTAGGCGCCTACGGCGGCGGTGAGTTGCGGGGCTACCCGACACCACGCAGCGACCAGCTTGCCGCGGAGGGAATGCGGTTCACGCAATTTCTCGTGGAACCAGCCTGCACACCATCGCGCGCGGCGCTGCTGACGGGGCAATACTCGATCCGCAACGGACTGTCGCTGCTCTCCCCACCGAACAGTCCCTTTCAACTCCCGGACAAAGCCTACACGTTGGGTGAATTGTTCAAGGACGCGGGCTATGCAACGGGCATTTTCGGCAAGTGGCATCTCGGTGCCGGCCCGCAAGCCACGCCGACCGCGCACGGCTTTGATGAGTTTTATGGCATCCCGCCGGACACCTCGTGGAGCGACTGCCTGACGACGCCGCTGATTGTAATGACCCATTCCTTTCCCGGGACCGAGCAGCAATTAAATGAAAGGGGGGCATGGGTTGAATCGCAGAAGGCAGGCGAACCGGTGCAACGCATCAAGCCCTTCACCTCCGAGGTGCGCGCCGAGATTGACAACGACCTGACGGACCATGCCATTGATTTCATGAAACGGCAGGCGGCGGCGGGCAAGCCGTTTTTCTGTTACCTGCCGT
>JBEKSU010000017.1:0-24187 GCA_049516755.1 Verrucomicrobiota bacterium
GATGATGTCTGCGATGACCGCCTTGGTGGCGTCGTCACCCGCGGAATCCGCAGGAACGATGCCGTCGCCGTTGAAAGGCTTCGCGGCAAAGGTCTGGGCGGCGGTGGCGGCTTCGTCAAAGGTGACTTCCCCCGGGTCGGACTTGCCCAGAACCTGCCGGGCAAAGTTGGCAATCAATTTCCCTTCCGGCGTGGCGTCATTGATGGCGGCGGGCCGCAAGGTTGGGCTGCCTTTCAGCAAATCGTCCGGGTTTTTCATCAGGCCGCCGGCCCACCTGGCGGCGGCAATAAGTTCCGGCACGCGGACGCGGCCATCCTTGTCGGTGTCAATCAACGCGAGCGTGGTCTTGTCGAATTCGACGCCCGTGGTGGGACACGCCAGCGCGACCCAAAGTTTTTGGTCAAGCTGATCCAGGTTCAGGAGATCCGCCCCGGAACTGATGACGACCTGATTGAAGCCGCCGGCGCGGAAAAATTTCCAGGTGTGAGAGGAATTTGACGTCATAATCGTTTAACGTTTCAAGTTTCGTGCGGCATTCGTGCAATAATTAACAACATAGAAACCGGTACACGAAGAAAAATCTGCGCCTGGGAGGACATTGCTTCGTCAATGCCCTTATCATTGGGGAAGCGACGAAGTTCCCTCCTGAAAATCAAACCAGCTCCGGCTCTTCAATTTTCTTCGGCGGCGGAGAAAGCGGCGTGCCATCGGGGGCCTCGGGATATTCGAAGATTTTGCCTTCGTAGTTGCGCAGCACCACGCGATTGGCGTTGTGGCTCAAAACGTAGTCCGGATTGATGGGCACCTTGCCGCCGCCGCCGGGGGCGTCAATGACATATTGCGGCACGGCGTAACCGGTGGTGTAGCCGCGCAACTGCGTCATGATTTCAATGCCCTGGCGCACGCTGGCGCGCAGGTGCGCCGAGCCGGAAATCAGATCGCACTGGTAAAGGTAATAGGGCTTCACCCGGCACATGAGCAGCTTTTGAATATGCGCCCTCATCACCATTGCATCATCGTTGACATGCTTGAGCAACACGGACTGGTTGCCGAGCGGAATACCGGCGTCGGCGAGCCGGCCCAGCGCGTCACGGACTTCCGTCGTCAGTTCCCGCGGGTGGTTCGAGTGAATGCTCAGGAACAGCGGATGGAATTTTTTCAGCATCGCGCACAGTTCGGGCGTGATGCGTTGCGGCAGGAACGTCGGGATGCGCGAACCGATCCGCAAAAATTCTACGTGCGGAATCGCGCGCAGCCGGCCCAGCAGGTGTTCGAGCTTGTCATCGCTGAGCAGCAGGGGATCGCCGCCGCTCAACAGGACATCGCGGACCTCCGGATGTTGCGCAATGTAGGCAATCTGCTTGTCGAACTCGGGATGAAAATCGTAGCCGGTCGCGTTGCTGACGAGCCGCGAGCGCGTGCAGTAACGGCAATAGGCGGCACAACGGTCGGTGACGAGGAACAGCACGCGGTCGGGATAACGGTGCACGAGGCCGGGCACGGGCGAGTGGGAATCCTCACCGCACGGGTCGCTCATTTCCCACGGTGCGGTGTGTGTCTCCTCGATGCGCGGGATGACCTGCTGGCGGATCGGGCAATGCTCGTCCAGCGGGTCAACGAGGTTGAAAAAATACGGCGTGATGGCGAGCGCGAGTTTGTGGTTCGCCAGTTTCGCGCCGGCGAATTCCTCCGGCGTGAGCGTGGGCATGAAGCGCTGCAGTTGCTCCGGTGTGGTGATGCGATGTTTGAGCTGCCAGAGCCAGTTGTTCCAATCAGTGTCGGAAACATCGCGCCAGAACCCACGGCCGGCGGAGTGAAATTCCTTCAAAGGTTGGAACCGGTGGCCCGCTGGCGGCTCCCCGCCCTTCGCAAGTGAACTGTCATCCTTCATTTTTCAATGGGAACTATAAATTGGAATCCCCCCCTGTCAAGTTGACCGCTTTCGCGTCCGCACGTTCAAGCGCAACTGCAATTCACGGGGGCGGAATGGCCGGTTTGAGGCCCGATTCGATGGCGCGCCGTTGCGCATCGAGCGCGTCCAATCTCTTCAGCGTGTCGGTCCGGATCGCTTTTGACGGTGACGAAAATGGATGTTTGATCCATCGCAGCACGGGCGAGGTGCGCTGGCCGGACCCAAGATAGTCCGCAATGGCGCGGCGATATTCATCGGTCAAAACCACGAACGGCGGGGCCATGCGCATTTGCGCGAGTTCAAGGGCGTACAATTTGGATTGCAGAATCGCAACCTGCCGCGACCGGTCGAAGTTTCGGATCAAGGCCTGGAGCGAAATTTCCGCGTGCGCGGGCAGGGCGTTCGATGCCGCGCGCATTTCCACCCGCACACTGAGGATTTCGTCAAGCTTGTTGCGGCTGACTGCGAACGTCCAGGCCGGGCCCGGGTCGCGCGCACCAAAACTCACGACCTGCACCGCCCACCATTTTTCCACGTCGAGCGGCCTCGGGAAATCTTCCTGGAACGCGGTTTGGAACGACACCTGCCAGTTATAATATTTCGGCAGGGTTTTGAGCATCGCCCGCAAATGTGCCGGGCCGTTTTTCAATGCCAGCAGTTCGCTGACGAACAATTGCGCGCTGGCGCGATAGGCGCCGCCGTCTGCGCCAAACTGTTGCGCGTCGGTTGGCCAGCTCAATTGTTCAAACGTCAGCACGGCATGGTCGAGCAACACGCGCCGGGCGCCGGCGAGGGAATCCACGCCGCGGGTGGTTTTGACAGTACGATTGACCGGCAGGCCGTTCACCAATTTGTCCGGCGATGACAGGATGATTTCCTGCCCGGCGGTCGCGAGCAGTTCCTGGGACAAACCATCCGTGAGCCAGGCAGGGATCTCCGCGGAACGCGTGCGCGCGTCGCGGTTGGCGAATTCCAGCAGCAGCACACCGGTCATCGCCCGCAAGTAACGGGTGCGCGTCAAAACGTCGGGCAGCTGAACTTGATAATCCCAACCATCCGGAGACCGCCGGGAAACGATGGTGACGCCTTCATCCGGGGACTGCGCCGGGTGCAGCGCGAGAAATATTTTTCCGGTCGCCGGCCGGGAGAAATCCAGCCCCCGGCGTTCAGGATTGAGTTCGTGCCCCAGCGATTCCTTGATGCGTTCGGCGGAGACGGCCAGCACCGCGGGTTCCAGCCGGACAAAATCGGTGTTGGTGGCGATTTCCGTCCTGGCTGCGAGCCGTGATGCCCCCGGGCGGGACGGCACGCTGGTGACGATGAACTGGCCGGAAACACTGCGCGCCGAACTGGTGTCCGGAAATGAAGTCTGCGCGCGCGCGAACAAAGGAAAGACCGCCAGGCAAAGAACAAAAAGGTTTTGCGCCGTCAAACCGTTGAAACGCTGAACCGTCAATTCATCAAGCCGACGCAACGGCGCAATGATGCCATCATGTAACTTCCGGATCATTTCCCGGCCGCCTTGTCCGGCGTTTTCACCGGAGCGGACTTGGTCTCGCTTTTCTCCGGTTTGCTTTTGCCCCCGGACGGGTTGGAGGCGGTTGCCTCTTTTTTCGCGGCCTGTTTGTAGCCCTCACTGCGGTAATCGGTGCTGTAAAAGCCGCTGCCCTTGAAAAGCAGTCCCCCGCCGGTGCTGATTTTGCGTTTCACCCGGCCGCGGCCCCATTTTTTCCGGCCACAAAGTTCCTTCGGGCAAATCCGCAGCGCTCCGGCGGAAATGGATTGAAAGGTTTCAAATTCGTGCCCGCATTTTTCGCAAATGTATTCGTAAGTCGGCATGATGGTTCGCGAACAGCCTCCGGCGCCAGTTTACATTGAAAGTTGCAATTGCGCGTCACTGCGCCGGCAAATTTGACGTCGTTACAGAGGCGTTGGTGGCCGATAAGGGAACAACATGGATGGAGCCATCGGCGCTGACCTCGACGTTTAAATCGTAATGCGGCGGGTGTGCGGGGGCGGACGCCGGGCGCTGCATCAACAATTGCGCGCCCTTTTGCTGCGAACCGGCGTCCACGCCATCGCGCATCCATTGCAAGCGGCGGGCGACGACCAAATCTTCCTTCAATTTTTTGACCTGGGCGCGCACCGTGGCCAGGTTGTTGAACTTGCTCTCCAACTCGGCTTTGGCGGCCGTTTGCCGCTGCAATTCCTTTTCGAGAAAGGCGTTGTTGGTTTCAGAACCGGCGAGTTTTTGTTCGGTGTCGGCGATTTGCGCATTCAGTCTGGCAATGGCGTTGGTCAGGGCGGCCGCGCGCTGGTCAAGCACCTGATTTCGCGTTTCCAAACCGGCAATCCGGCCGTTGAGACTGGCGATCTGGTCCTGGGCGCTCTGGAGCGAGGCTTTGGTGCTGGCCAGCATGCCGGAAGTTTCGGTGAATTGATTGCTGAACGTCAGCGCTTCCTGCCGGCTGCCGGCAAGGTCATTGGTCAGCATCAGATTGACCTGGCGGAGTTCGTCGAGGTTGGCCGTGGCGGCGACCAATTGATTGGAAAAGTCGAGAATCGCGTCGCCATCTTTTTTAATCCGTTCGTCCGCCGCGTTTTTCGTCGTAAACAAGGCAATTGCCAGCCCGCCGCAGGCCACGGCAAGAATGACAATTCCAAGTATGGTCTTCATAACGCTTTCCTGGGTGCCTGGGCGGAACAAACCCGGCAAGCGCCCTTCAACCCGCGTTATTTTCCGGGTGTCGCAACCGGCGCGTTGGCGGCGGCTGCTCCCGCCGCTGCCGCCGCTTTCAAATCGGCATCCAAAATTTGCACATCCGCGGCTTTCTCCAACTTGTCCAGATAAGCCGGGGCCAGTTTTTCGGCCTCTTGTTGCATCAGGTAATCCTTGATTTTGGGGGCGACCGTTGCGTAATCCACTTTTTTGGCCGGAGTTTTGTCGAGCAATTTGATGATATGATAGCCGTAAACGGTCGTGATGACGTCGCTGACCTGATTGTTGGTCATTGAAAACGCGGCCGCAGCCAGTTCGGTTCCCAATTGCTCGCGCGAGAGCGGCGGCATGTCACCGCCGTTATCCTTCGAGGCCGGGTCTTCGGAATATTGTTTGGCCAGCGCCGTAAAATCCGCGCCGCCGCGGATCCGCTTGAGGAGGTCGTCGATCTGTTTGCGTTTGGCCTGCTGCTGGTCCGCGGGCAACGGCGCGCGCGTGACCGGGTCAATCGTCAACAACAAAATGTTGCGGAGATGAACCATTTCCGGCTGCTCGAAATTCGCCAGATTATTGGTGTCGTCGTAAAACTGTTTCGTTGCAGCGTCCGTAACGTTGACGTTCAACTCCCGCATCTTTGCCGCCTGCGCGGTGTTTTCCTGAGTAAGCTTGGAGCGCAGTTCGGCCATCGTCAAACCGGCGGCCTTCATCTGCCGTTCGAGCGCTTCCTGCGTACCGAAGCGTTCGAGCAGCGCGTTCATTTGCACGGTGGTCTTTTGGATCCCGTTGGTCCGGTCCGCGTCCGTGGCTTTTTGCAGCAAAAGCCGGTCCTGGATGAGCCGGTCGAGCAACTGGCTTTCGATCTGGAGCAGCTGCCCCGGCGGAATCGTCTGGCCGCGCGCGGCGGCGGCGGACTTGATCCCCGTTATCACCTCGTCCAATTCGCTACGCTTGACTTCAAAACCCTTGCCCTTGGCAATCACCGGGTCGCCAAACAACGCGGTCATCGCGGCCTGGGAGCTGGCGTTGGCCCCGGTGGACGCAGCCGCGTTGGTGGCGGCGTTGGCGGAAGCAGCATTAACACGCGGCAGCGCGAACAAGGCGGTAACGAACATGGCGGGGAAAATTAATTTTATTTGGTTTTTCATTTTGGTCTTCTTTCAATTTTTCAATTTATCGGCTTTTACAATTTTACTACTTTCACATTGCTGATGTCAGGGTCTTTCTGAAGCTCGGCGAGCACGGCCGGCGGCGGCGCGCTGTCGAGATTCAACACCGACAGCGCCAGCCCGCCGGCGGTGTCGCGCGTCAGGCTCATGTTGGCGATGTTGACCTTGTGTTTTGCGAGCAGCGTGCCGAGGTGGCCAACGATGCCGGGCCGGTCCTTGTTGTTGAGCAGCAACAAGGTGCCGCTGATCGGTATTTCCACCGGCGTGCTGAACAACCGCACGATGCGGGGATTGTTCGGCGAGCCGAAAAACGTCCCGCCCGCCGAGATCAGTTTCTTCCCGTTGCTGAAAACCTGCACGTGCAGCCATTCATTGAACGTCACCGGCTCGTCGGATTTTTTCTCCTCGACGGTGATACCGATGCTGGCCGCGGCGGAACGGACGTTGACGTTGTTCACGTCCTTGACCGCGCTGCCTTCCAAAAAACCGCGCAGAATGGCGCGCGTGACCGGATCGATGTTCGGCAACTGCCGCGCCTGGCCGCCATAAGTGATGTAGATGCGGTCGGCGCCCGGCGGCGCAAGCTGCGCCAGCAATTTCCCCAGCGCCTCGCCCAGCGGCAGGTAGGGTTTCACCTGCTCGTAGGTCTTCGCGTCCAGATACGGCAAATTCACCGCGTTGCGGACCTCGCCCGTGAGCAGGTAGCCCGCGATGACTTCGGCGACTTCGATGCCGCATTTTTCCTGCGCCTCCTCGGTGCTGGCGCCGAGGTGCGGCGTCAAAATCAGGTTCGCCTGCTTGCGATACGGATGGTCGGCGGGCAGCGGTTCGACAGCATAAACGTCCAGCGCCGCGCCGGCGATCTTGTTCGATTCCAGCGCCGCAATCAAATCCGCCTCGGCAATGATCTCGCCGCGGGCGCAATTCACGATTTTCACGCCGGGTTTCATCTTGGCGAACGCAGCGGCGTTCAGCATGTACTTCGTCTCCGGCGTCACCGGCATGTGTACGGTGATGAAATCCGCCACGCGATAAACTTCGTCCACGCTGTCGGCAAACTCCGCGCCGATGGCCTTCGCGCGGTCCTCGGTAAGATACGGATCATAGGCGACGACGCGCATGCCGAAGGCGATGGCGCGTTTGGCGACTTCGGTGCCGATGCGGCCCATGCCAAGCACGCCGAGGGTTTTGCCCATAAGTTCGGCGCCCTGGAAAAGTTTGCGGTCCCATTTGCCCGCGACCATCGAGGCGTGCGCCTGCGGCACCTTGCGCGCGAGCGAGAGCAGCATGGCAAAGCTCAATTCGGCGGTGGTCACCGTGTTGCCGCCGGGCGTGTTCATCACCACCGTGCCATGTTGGGTGGCGGCTTCAATATCCACGTTGTCCACGCCCACGCCCGCGCGGCCGACGACGCGCAATTGGGGGGCGGCCTCAATGACCTTGCGCGTCACCTTGGTCTCGGAACGGACCACCAGGGCGACGGCGTCGGCGACAACAGGCAGCAATTCAGCCTCGGGCAGACGTTTGGGCAGCACGACCACTTGAAATTCAGGCCGCTGCTGCAACAGCGCAATGCCTTTGGGCGAAACCGGATCGCAAATGACAATTTTCATAGCAAAATGGACGATGAGTTTAGGCAATGCGCCGGGCAAGGTCAAACAGCGAATCCTGCAAAATTCGCTGTGCGCCCGCCGAAAATTGGCTATGTTTATGCCAACAAAAATGAGCAAGCTGCTGTTGATTGATGACGAAGAGGACGTGCGATATTCGTTCCAACGAATTTTTAATTCGCCGGAAATCGAACTGGCCACCGCATCGAGCGGCGAGGAAGGGCTGCGGGTCATTCCCAAATTCAAGCCCGACCTCGTGCTCATGGATGTGCGCATGGGCGGCATGAACGGACTCGAAACGCTCCGCCGGATCCGCGTCGCCAGCCCCAAGCTCCTCGTCATTTTGATGACCGCCTACGGCACGACGCAGACAGCCATCGAGGCGATGAAGCTCGGCGCCTACGATTATCTGCTCAAACCGTTCGATGCACTGAAGCTCAAGGAAATCGTCGGCAACGCGCTCAAGGCCGCCCACGACATGCAACAGGTCGTTTCGTATCAGCCGTTGCTCGAATCCGAGGATTATGAACTCGGCATCGTCGGCCGCAGCGAGCCGATGCAGCAGGTTTTCAAGCTCATCGGACAGGTGGCCGCCAGCGACGCCACCGCGCTCATCACCGGTGAAAGCGGCACGGGCAAGGAACTCGTCGCCCGGGCGATCTATCATCACAGCGACCGCAACACGCAGCCGTTCCTGACGGTCAATTGCGCCGCGATTCCCGAACAATTGCTCGAGAGCGAGCTGTTCGGCCATGAACGCGGCGCGTTCACCGGCGCCACCATGCAACGCATCGGCAAGTTCGAGCAATGCAACAAGGGCACGATTTTTTTGGATGAAATCGGCGACATGACGCCCGCGACGCAGACGAAGATTCTGCGCGTGCTGCAAAGCGGCACCTTCGAGCGCGTCGGCGGCAACCAGCCGATCCAGGTGGACGTGCGGGTCATTGCCGCGACGAACAAGCCGCTGGAGGCCGCCGTGGCCGCGCGGCAGTTTCGCGAGGACCTGTTTTACCGGCTCAACGTGGTGCGCATCCACATTCCGCCGCTGCGCGACCGGCGCGAAGATGTTCCGCTGCTGGTGAATTATTTTCTGGAAAAAATTGCGCGCGAACAGCAACGGAAGCCGAAATCCCTTGCCGCCAATGTCATCAAGGCGCTGGGGAAATATCATTGGCCGGGCAACGTGCGCGAATTGGAGAACGCCATCCGCCGGGCGCACGTCATGGCCAAGAGCGATGCGATCTTGCAAGGCGATCTGCCGCCGGAAATTTCCGGCCAGGGTGGCAGCGGCGCCCCGCCGCTGTCGGCCACCGTTGGCGAAGCGACCGCGACTGACGCCGCGGCCCTGGCGCGGCAATTATTCCAGTGGGCCCGGCGCGACCCGAAACTGGAGGTTATTTCCGCCGTCGAGCGCGAGCTGGTCATCCAGGCGCTCAAGGAAACGAACAACAACCAGGTCCACGCCGCCAAACTGCTCGGCATCACGCGCGCGACCCTGCGCAAGCGCATCGAAAAGTTCGGCATCCAGCGCGAGTTGAATGTGAAGTGAATGAAAACGTTCAACGCAGGAACGGGTTCATCCTGGCGGTACAATTTGATGCCGGCGGCCTGCGTCATTTTTGCCTTGTGGGTGGTGGCGGCCATTTTATCAAACCGTTGTCTGTATTCGGACGGGGCGTATAATTACCTCAAAGTATTGCAAGCACAGGGTTTTGTTCCCCTGATGCGGTCACGACACTGCGCCTTTTACATCTATGAGATCCCCCTGGTGCTGGCCATCAAACTGGGCGTGACGAACCCGGCATGGTTGCGGCTGGCCTTTGGCCTGGGCCGTTTTCTTCCCTGGCCGATGGTGTTGCTGGGTTGCCATTGGATATCGCCAAAACATTTTTGGCTCGTGTTGGTCGGCTGCGCGGCGGGTTACTTGAACGTTGCCTTTGCCGCCGATGCCACGCACAACCTGGCCCACGCTCTTTTCTGGCCGCCGCTCTTTGCCATCCTGTTTGCCCGTCCGCTGAAACCTCTGGCGGCGGTCATGCTGCTGTTTTCAGCCGTGGCAATGCTGTACAGCTACGAATCTCAACTCTTCCTGAGCCTGCCGCTGGCCTTGCTCGCCTTGTGGCGCTCGTGGCGGGAAAAACAGGAAGGCCATCGGGTTTGGGTGGTGTTTCTGACGGCGGTCGCATTGTTTTTGGCCGTGGCATCCATCGGGTTGTGCGGCATACTCATACCCGAAATTCCCGTAGGTCTTATCGGGTTCAAGGCTGGCACGCTGGCAATGATGAGACACATGGGCTGGACTTTGACCTGGACGATGATCTGGGCGGGTCTGGTGCTGATCGTGGTGTTCTCCGAAACTGTTCGGCTGATTATTTCCCATAAGGTTGCGATTGGCCTTCTGTTGGCCGGATTGATGATTTGGGGATTCTGGCCGTTGCTCCAGCCCGACCAATTGGATACCGGCATCCAATACAACAACCGGGCTTTGGACCTGCTTGTCCCCATGGCGCTTTTGCCGGCAGCTCTGATCTTACGGTTCCGGCCGCAATGGGTTGAACCCCAACGCGGATACCTTGTGCAACTGACGGCAGGGCTGTTGATGGCGCAATCCCTTTGGCAGATATCCGCCACCGCATCCTGGTATGCGAATGTGGTCCGCCTGCAGGCCATTTTAGGCGCCAACCGCGGCATCATCCCGCTGCGTTCCACCGTGCTGGCGGCGACCGGGATGGAAGGGCGCGAACTGCGGGTGGATGTGATCGGCGGACGATTCGACTGGACGTGGCCATGTTTGAGTGTGGCACTCGCCCCGAGTTCCCAAATCAAAAGCCTCATCTGTTCCGAAGTTTTCATGGATCCGACAATCCGCCGGCATTGCTGGCAGCCGTTTGACCCATTCAACCCCGGGACACTGCCCCGGCTTGAACACTATGGCATTGATTTTAAGGGCTACACCGCCGCCTTGCGCGAATCGAATGTGAAGTAATCGTCAACCCTGCCTTGACACGAGGCGTTTCATGGCTATCCTCGCACGTTCCGGTTTTTCACCCGGAATGACGCTGAATAATTTATGAAACGCCAGTATCAACCGTCGAAAATGCGCCGCAAGCGGCAGCACGGATTTCTTAACCGCAATTCGAGCAAGAGCGGCAAGGCCACGCTGGCCAATCGCCGCCGTGTGGGACGCAAACGTCTGACGCCGGTTTAACCCGCCGCTCATGCCCGCCGCATCACCGAAACGCCTGCGCTTGGGCCGCGACTCGCGGCTCGGGCAAAACCGGGATTTCGCGCGGGTGCGGCAGCAGGGCGAACGCCTGGCGCTGGGCTGTCTCATCGCCAACTGGCACCGCCTGCCGGACGGCATGCCGCCGAAGCTCGGCGTCGTCACGAGCAAGCGTATCGGCAACGCGGTCGCCCGCAACCGCGCGCGGCGGCTGCTCCGCGAGAGTTTCCGGCAACATCAGCATGAGTTGTCTCAACCGGTGGAACTGGTGCTCGTGGCGCGTAATTCGATTGCCGGACGCGATTTTGCCGGGGTGGAACAAGATTTTCTGGCGGCGCTGAAACGTGGTGGACTGCTGAAAATGACTGATTCCTGAATCCGAATGACTAAAGAATTCGCAATGACGAATGTCGAAACCTCCCCACGGGCGGCGGTTTCCAATTGGTCATTCGGGCTCCGTCATTCTTTGGTCATTAGTGCTTCGTCATTGGCCATTCGCATTTTGACTCTGGCCATTCGCGCCTATCAACTCATCGTTTCCCCGGCGCAGGTTTTTCTGTTCGGCCATGCCGGCGGCTGCCGTTTCACGCCGACGTGCTCGCAATATGCGATGGACGCGATCCGTGCGCAGGGCGTGATGGCGGGCGGATGGCTGGCCGCAAAGCGGATTTGCCACTGCCATCCGTGGGGCGGCTGCGGTCATGACCCGGTGCCGCGGACAGAATCCAGAATTCAGAATCCAGAATTCAGAATCATCGCCCCGGAGCAAACCCGTTAATTTATCATGGATCGCACCGGCATCATCGTCGTCTCGCTCTGCGCTCTCCTGCTCGTCTACTGGTTTGTCGGGCAGCAAAAATATGCGCAGCAGCAGGCGCGCTATGCCGCGACCAATCAAGTGGTCAAGGCGGAAAGCCAGTTCGCGGCGGCCAATTCAAACGCGGTTGTCCCAGCGTTCAATGCCACCACGGCGGCGCTCCCCGTTTTCGACACCAACGCGCCGGAAGAATTGCTGGTCATCACCAATGCCCGCGCCCGTTACACATTTACCTCGCGCGGCGGCGGGTTGAAGTCGGTGGAATTGCTGGATTACCCAGAAACCGTTTCGCCGCGATGGAAAAAGAAGGTGGCCAAGGACGGCGTGGCCACGCTGAACCAGCGGGCGCCCGTGCCGGTGCTGGCGATTTTGGGCGATGCCAGCCTGGTCGGCGACGGCAATTTCACCCTGACCCAGACCGCCGATGGCGTTCGCGCGGAAAAATCCCTCACCAATGGCCTGCGGCTCGCGAAGGAATTCCATCTCAGCTCGAATTATCTGGTGAACGCGAGCGTGCGGCTGGAGAACACTTCGGCCCAGCCACTTGCGCTGCCGGCGCAGGAATGGGTCATTGGCACGGCAACGCCCATGGGCCCGGATGACACCGCCTACGCCATCAATGAAGGGGTGATGTGGTTCAATGGCGCCAGCACCCTGGACCGTTCGTTGGGATGGTTTTCCGGGTCGGGATTTGGCTGCATGCGGGGCGCGCCGCGCACGGAATATCTGACCGGCTCGAACAACGTGGTTTGGGCGGCGGCGCACAACCAGTTTTTCGCGCTGATGGCGATGCCGAAGGAACCGGCGCCGCAAATCGTCTCGCGCACGGTCACCTTGCCGCCTTTCCCGAACGTCGAGCCGGTCCCGGACGCACCCGCGCTGCGGGGAATTCAGACGGCGTTCGTTTATCCCATCACCAATCTCGTGGCGCACCAGGCGGTCGAGCGGCAGATTGTTTTCTTTGCCGGCCCCAAGGAATATCGCCTGCTGGCGCGCATCGGGGACCAGTTCCAAAACCAGGCCGACCTGGTGATGAATTTCGGGAGGTTTTCGGGTTTTTTTGCCAAGGCGCTGTTGCTGGCGATGAACTGGGTGCATGACGTGACCCGGGCGGGCTACGGCCTGGCCATTGTGTTGATCACCGTGGCCATCAAAGTGTTGTTCTGGCCGTTGACGGCGGCAAGCACGCGTTCGATGAAACGGATGCAGGTGCTCGCGCCGGAAATGGCGGCGCTCAAGGAAAAATACAAGGACGACATGCAAAAGTTCACCCAGAAGCAATGGGAACTTTATCGCAAGCACAAGGTCAGCCCCATGAGCGGCTGTCTGCCGATGGCCATTCAAATGCCGGTGTTCTTCGGCTTTTTTACGATGATTCGGAGCGCCATTGAACTGCGCGGGGCGCACTTTTTGTGGATCACGGATTTGTCGAAACCAGACACGCTGTTCATGATTCCGGGCACCCATTTCCCGTTCAACCTGTTGCCGCTGTTGATGGGTGGGGCGATGTTGTGGCAATCGCATCTGACCCCGCCCTCGCCGGGCATGGACCCCGCCCAGGCGAAAATGATGCGGTACATGCCGTTGATGTTTCTGGTGTTTCTTTACAACTACTCATCCGGCCTGGCGCTGTATTGGACGGTCAACAACGTGCTGACCATTGTGCAAACAAAGCTTACGAAAATGAATCAGGCGCCGGCGGTACCCGCCGCTGTTTCAGTCTTGACGCCGGTGTCAAAAAAGAAAAAATAGGGCCG
This sequence comes from Verrucomicrobiota bacterium, assembly GCA_049516755.1. GTDB lineage: Bacteria > Verrucomicrobiota > Verrucomicrobiia > Limisphaerales > UBA11358 > UBA11358. The sequence continues at coordinate 13,208 of JBEKSU010000017.1, forward strand.
GACGAAATCGTTTGCTTTAAATTCTTTACCTGCAACTCTAAACCCTCACCCATCCCATGCCCGCTCAACCGAAAGAAATCCTGGAAAAAATTCTCACGCACCTCGGCTTTCAAGCCGCGGTCGAGGAACACAAGCTGGAGGAGGGTGTTTTGCTCGACGTGAAGACGGACGACGCCGGCCGGCTCATCGGCCGTCAGGGTCAGACCCTTTCCGACCTGCAATACATCACCAACCGCCTCCTCTTTCAGCAGGATGCCAGCTCGCCAAAGGTCATGGTGGACGTGGGCGGCTACCGCGCCCAGGCGCGCGAAGCCCTCGTGAAAAAGGCCAAGGACGCCGCCGAAAAAGTCCGGCGCTGGGGCGACACGGTGGAATTGGAGCCGATGACGGCGTTCGACCGCCGGGTGGTGCATCAGGCGCTCAAGGACGATCCCGACGTGGAAACCCACAGCGCCGAGGTGGACGGCACGGACAAAAAAGCCATCCTGCTCCGGCCCAGACATTGACCACGGTTTTTGAAGAGACGGGCGTGGTTGAGACTGTGCTGGCGGCCCGTTAAAAAACGCCTTCTTTCGTAGCAGCCGACGTAAGTCGGCTCACTTTTCTTGGGTTTTGAATGAGATTGGAGCGGACTCATGTCCGCTGTTACAAGTCTTGAGACGCTCCCATGCATCGCCCTGTCATTTCCGCCCCTTTTCACAAAAAAAGAGCGCGGACTCATTGTCCGCGCGCTCAATCATTCGATTACCCGTGTACCCGTCCCTCCGGTTATTGGTCAACGATGTTCAGCTTATAAATCGGCGAAATGGAGCTGGTGGCCTTGGGTGGCGTGCCGAAGTTGTTGTATTTGTAATCGAACTTGAAACGATAGTCCACGGAGCTGGCACCCGGCGGCACCGGCACGAAACCTTCCCAACGATTTTTCACCAGCGGCACCTGGCGCAGGGGATACAACTCGCCGTTGGCGATGACGTACGGTTGAATGGTTTCCCAACGCAGCGACTGTTGCTGGGAATTGAAAGCGACCTCAACCGGATACAGGTTGTTGGCATTGCGCGGTTGTTGCAGCGGCGTCAAGCGCGTGAACATCCCGGCGCAACCAGTCAGCAACAACACCGATAGAACTGGCAGGAATTTTTTCCACATAATGGAAGAGCAATACACAAAGGCGGCCGGCGTGTAAAGCTGGATTTCAACGCTTGAACAACGGCCCGTTTCCAGATAAAAATTTGCCCTCTATGAATTCCACAAACCAATCCGCACCGGTTTCCAGTCGTTATCGCTGGGTCATCTGCGGCCTTTTGTTTTTCGCCACCACCTTCAACTACCTGGACCGGCAGGTCATCAGCTACCTGAAGGAATTCTTCTGCCGATCAGCGGAGCAGGGGGGATTTGGCTGGACCAACACCGACTTCGCCTATTTGACTTCCTTCTTCACGGGATTTTACGCCGGCATGACGCTCTTGATGGGCTGGGTGATCGATAAAATCGGCACCAAGCTGGGCCTGGCCCTGTCACTCATCTTCTGGTCGGTGTGCGGGATTGCCAACGCCTTCGTCGGGCGGCTGGTGATGATGCATGTTATGATTCGCAGCGCGTTCGCCGTCGGTGAAGCCGGCAACTTCCCCGCGTCCATCAAGACGGTTGCCGAATGGTTTCCCAAGCGGGAACGAGCGCTCGCCACCGGCATCTTCAACAGCGGTTCGAATTTTGGCGCCATGGTGGCCGCCCTCTTCGTCCCCTGGTGCATGATCTATTTCGGCGACCAGAAAGGGTGGAAGATGGCCTTCATCATCACCGGCGCCGTCGGCTTCCTCTGGCTGATTTTCTGGTTTTGGCTCTATGAGACGCCCGCCAGACAAAAACGGCTGTCCAAGGCCGAGCTCGACTATATCCAAATTGACGATGAAGTTGCCGCCGGCGGAGCCACCGGTGACACGGGGAAGGTTTCCTGGTGGAAACTTTTTGGCTACCGGCAGGCCTGGGCCTTCTTTTTTGGCAAGTTTATGACCGATGGCATCTGGTGGTTCTATTTGTTCTGGCTGCCGGATTATTTGATCAAACAATTCGGCATGACCAAATCACAAATCATGTTGCCCACGTTCATCGTCTATGGCGTGGCCATCGTCGGCAGTGTTTACGGCGGAAGTATTCCGATGACCTTCATTAAAAAAGGCATGCCGGTTTACAAGGCACGCACGACGGCGATGTTACTTATTGCCATGGCCCCGTTGGCGGTGTTGACCACGCAATACTTTGGTAATGTAGATCGTTTCGGGAAAATGGCTGCCGTGCTGGCCATTGCGACGATTTGCATCGGCGCCGCCGCGCACCAAGCGTGGTCGGCGAACCTTTTCACGACGGTTTCCGACATGTTCCCGAAGAAGACCGTCGGCTCGGTCACCGGCATCGGCACCACGGCCGGCGGCATCGGCGGCGTGATCATCCAGATGCTCGCGGGCCGGCTCACGGATGCCTTCAAAGAAACCCCGCAGACGGCGTATCTCATCATGTTCATCGTCTGTGCCTTGAGCTATCTGATCGCCTGGAGCGTCATGAAGGCGCTCGTGCCCCGGCACAAGCCGATCACGGACCTGTAAAAGCAAAGCCAGATTAAAAGCCCGTTGCAATGCCGGTTGCAACGGGCTTTGGTTTTAATCCGGTTGCTCCGCGAAAATTTCTAAATTTCAATCCTTGATGCATCGCTGGAATTAAATAAGATTCTTGCTCCATGAATTCCTCAAATCAAACCAGACCGGCTTTGAGTCATTATCGCTGGACCATCTGCGCTTTGTTGTTCTGGGTCACCACGGCCAATTACATGGACCGGGGCGTGTTTGCCAATCTGGCGCCCGAGCTTCAGACCAAGATCGGTTGGACGCAGGACCAGTACTGGTACATGCAAGTCGTCTTCCAGGCTGCTTATGCCGTGAGCAATCTCATGGCGGGGCGGCTGATGGACGTGCTCGGTCTGCGTTGGGGATTCACCCTGGCTTGCATCTTCTGGGGTCTGGCCGCCATGAGCCATTCCCTCGTCAGCTCCGTCGCCGGTTTTTTTGTGTGCCGCATCCTGCTCGGGTTGGGCGAAGGCGGCAACTTCCCGGCGGCGAACAAGGCGGTTGCCGAATGGTTTCCCAAACGCGAACGCGCGCTGGCGTTCTCGCTCTTCAATTCCGGATCGAACATCGGCAGCATCATCGTCCCCTTCTGCCTTCCGTTGCTGATGCCCCTGATGGCCAGTATCTCGATCGGCGGGCACGTGCTGGGCTGGCGGGGCGCCTTTCTGGTCACCGGCATCTTTGACCTTGGCTGGATCATCGCGTGGCTGCTGATGTACGGCAAACCCCAGGTGCATCCGAAGGTGTCGGCCGCCGAACTGGCCCTGATCGACAGCGATCCGGCGGAGCCGACCGTCAAGATTCCCTGGGGCAAGCTGCTCCCGCACCGTCAGATGTGGGCCTTTGCCGCCGTCAAATTGACCGACTGTTTCTGGTGGTTTTATTTGTTCGGCGCGCCGCTATTCTTTGCCGACCGGTTCGGCCTGAGCCTGAAGTCCCGCAGTTTGCCGGTGGCCCTGATTTATGTGGCGGCCACGTTCAGCGGCATCGGCGGCGGCTGGCTCTCCGGACATTTCATGGCCCGCGGCTGGTCGCTCAACAAGGCCCGCAAGATCACCATGCTCATCTGCGCCGCGGCGATTGTGCCGGTGATTTATGCCGCCTTCACCGATTCTCAATGGGTGGCGGTGGGATTGATCGCCCTGGCCTGCTCGGCACATCAGGCGTGGTCGTGCAATGTCATGAGCCTTGCCGGCGACATGTTCCCCCGCCGCGTCATCGGGTCCGTCACCGGCCTGGCCGGGTTTGCCGGGTCGTGCGCCGGCATTCTGCTTTTTACCTGGGTTGGACTGATACGCAAGGCCGCCATTGCCCGAGGTGAGACTGGCAACTATGTTCCCATCTTCATCTTCGCCGGCATTACCTATCTGCTCACCCTCCTCGCCGCCCACTTGCTCGCGCCGAATCTTGACCCGGCGGAGGTTGAAGAGAAACCGCAGGCCGTTTGAACTTCGGGGCACGCGGAGTCCGGCCCTTCAAAAACAAAGGCGCGGGCCGAAGCCCGCGCCTGAATTCGCCTGGTAGGGCGCGATGTCTCATCGCGCCGTGAGCAGACGGCTGGGGACAGCCGTCCCTACCTTTGTCTTACACCGTGTAGGTGCTGCTGGCGGTGGTGCCGCCTTTGCCGGTCCAGTTGGTATGGAAGAATTCGCCGCGCGGCTTGTCCACGCGCTCGTAGGTGTGCGCGCCGAAATAATCGCGTTGCGCCTGCAACAGGTTCGCCGGCAGCCGTTCGCTGCGGTAGGCATCGTAAAACGCCAGGGCGGTGCTGAACGCCGGGACCGGAATGCCTTTCTTCGCCGCCATGGCCACCACGTTGCGCCAGGAACGCTGGCAGTCCTTGATGGCCTTCTTGAAGAACGGATCGAGCATCAGGTTCGATAGTTTCGGATTCTTGTCGAAGGCTTCCTTGATCTTGCCGAGGAACGCGCTGCGGATGATGCAGCCGCCGCGCCACATGAGCGCGATGCCGCCGTAGTTCAGGTTCCATTTGTATTCCGCCGCCGCCGCGCGCATGAGCATGTAACCCTGCGCGTAGCTGACAATTTTCGACGCGTAAAGCGCCTGGCGGATGGCTTCGATGAATTTCTTCTGGTCGCCCTTGATGGTGGGCTTCGGGCCTTTTAATTTTTTGGCTGCGGCGACGCGTTCATCCTTCATGGCCGAGACGCAGCGCGCATAGACGGCTTCCGCCATCAGGGTGATGGGAATGCCGAGTTCCTGCGAGGAAATCACCGTCCACTTGCCGGTGCCTTTCTGCCCGGCAGTGTCGAGGATCTTGTCCACCAACGGCTGGCCGTCGGTATCCTTGTAGGCCAGGATGTCGCGGCTGATTTCGATGAGGTAGGAATCCAGTTCGCCCTTGTTCCATTCCACAAAGACCTCGTGCATTTGCGGCGCCGTCATGCCCAAACCGGTTTTCATCAGGTTATAGGCTTCGCAAATCAACTGCATGTCGCCGTACTCGATGCCGTTGTGGGTCATCTTCACATAATGGCCGGCACCGCCTTCGCCCACCCAGTCGCAACAGGGCACGTTGCCTTCCACCTTGGCGGAGACGGCCTGGAAGATTGGTTTGACGTGCGGCCACGCGGCGGGCGAACCGCCAGGCATGATGCTCGGACCATTACGCGCGCCTTCCTCGCCGCCGCTTACGCCGGTGCCGATGTAAAGGAGGCCCTTGCTCTCGACATATTTGGTGCGGCGGATGGTGTCCTGGAAAAGCGAGTTGCCGCCGTCAATGATGATGTCGCCGGCTTCGAGGTGCGGGAGCAGCTGTTCGATGAAGTCGTCCACGGCCTTGCCGGCCTTGACGAGCATCATCACGCGGCGCGGGCGCTTAAGCAGCGCGACCATTTCCTGGATCGAATGCGCGCCGATCACCTTGGTGCCCTTGGCTTCGTTGGCAAGGAATTGGTCAACCTTTTCCACCGTGCGGTTGTAGGCCACGACGGTGAAGCCGTGGTCGTTCATGTTGAGAATGAGATTCTGGCCCATGACGGCCAGACCGATTAATGCAATATCAGCTTTTGGTTCCATAATATTTATTTGCTAATTCAAAATTTACCAACGTAAAAAATGCCGGGGAAGCATAACCGAAAACGCCACGCCGGGAAACAATCATTTGGTTACACCCACCCAGGTTGCGCCGGCCTAGACACCGCTGAACGCGGCAAAGCCGCCGTCAATCGGAATCACCACCCCGGTCACAAAACCGGAGGCTTCGGCGGAAGTCAGCCACAGCAGCGAGCCAACCAGGTCCTCGGGCGCGCCAAACTTGCCCATGGGGGTGTGCGCGATGATGGTGTTGGCGCGCGGCGTCAACGAACCATCCGGCTTGGTCAACAGGGTGCGGTTCTGGTCCGTGAGAAAGAAGCCGGGCGCGAGGGCGTTGACACGGACGCCGACCTTCGAGAAATGCACCGCGAGCCATTGGGTAAAATTGCTCACCGCCGCCTTGGCGCCGCTGTAAGCCGGTATTTTCGTCAACGGGCGGAACGCGTTCATCGAGGAGACGTTGATGATGGTGCCCTTGCCCTTGCCGGCCATTTCGCGGCTGAACGCCTGGGTGGGCAGCAAGGTACCCAGGAAATTCAAGTTGAACACAAACTCGACGCCTTTCGGGTCAAGATCGTAGAAAGTGATGATTTCCTTGGCCGCACCGGCCAGGTCCTCCTTGCGCAGGTATTCAAGACTGGTGGTGCCTTTGGGGTGGTTGCCGCCGGCGCCGTTGATGAGGATGTCCACCGGACCGAGTTCCTTCTTTACCTTGTCGTTGGCCGCATCGAGGCTGGCCTTCTCCAGCACGTTGCACGCAACGCTGATGGCCTTGCCGCCTTCCTTGCGGATTTGCGCCGCCACAGTTTCCGCGGCTTCCTGTTTCAAATCCGCCACGGCAATTTTTGCGCCGCACGCCGCCAGCGCGCGAGCCATGGTACTGCACAAAACACCGCCGCCGCCCGTAACGAGCGCCACCTGGTCCTTCAAATCCACCTTAAATGGAACGTTCATCCTTTGTATCCTCTATGTTGTTGGTTGTGGTTGGTTCGATCAGTTCTTGAATCGTCCCCGATACGCCCACAGTCCGAGGGCGGGGTTCGAAATATAGAAAATTTTCTCGCCGTCCGGCATCGTGTTCCAGCCGTCCTTGAGCCTGGCCGGATCATAACGCCGGGTCATTTCCTTCAGGTCGGCATATTTAAAGTTGACGCTTTCGATTTCCTGCCGTGTGAGATGACCGGGGCAATAAGTAATGTTGAACCGGCCTTCCGACGAGCCGTGGATGAAGTGCGCTGCCGCGCTGAGGTTGTTTTGCAACTCGGGATTGGCTTTGACCGCCGCCAGCGTCGCGGGCGTGCCGCGATAGCCGTATTTGCGGATGAGCCGGTCAATTTCCTTGTCCTCGCCGAACTCCTTCAGGCCGGGCGCGAGCACAATCAGTTCGCCGCCGTCGGCCATGGCCATGCGCGTGCGGTAGATGCTCTTGTTGCCCAGCCACGTGCTCTTGAATTCGGATGGATCGAGATAGACAACGACCTTCTTGAGCGGTTCGTCGAGCATCTCGAAGTTGACCTGGAGCGAGAGCGCCGCGCCCTTGTCAAAGCCGGAAATGTCATCGCTGATGAAAAGGCCGCGCACGGCCAGTTTGCCGTCGGCGGCGCGCCCGACCACCGTGTGCACATAAACAATCGGCAGGTGCTTCGTGAAATGTTCGGAGGCGTAGTTGAGGATGCGCCGCACGGGAGTGTCCGAGCGTCCCATCATCCGTTCCATGCCGTAGGCGGCGCCGACGAAATGGCTTTTGTTGATGCCTTCCTGGCCACCGGTGCCGACGAAGATATTCTTGTTGTAATTGGCCATTCCGATGACTTCATGCGGAACGACCTGGCCGACGGACAGGATCAAGTCGTGTTTGCCGGTCCAGATGAGATTGGCCAGTTGCGCCGGCCATGGAAAATCCACCGCTCCGCCCGAGACCTTTTTTACAAATTCACCGGGCACTTCGCCGACGGTGGTGATGCCCGTACGCCAGTTATGGATGCGGAAGAGGCTTTCCGGCACACCGGCGAACATCTCGGCGATCTGGGCCGAGGTCATGGGGGTATGGGTACCCAAAGCGGGCAAAACGTCTGTCAAACGGTCCCCGTAGTAATCGTAAATGAGTTTGGTCAACGGTCCAGCGTGGGAATGAAAGCGGGTGAAATCCGGGGGAATGACCAGCACCCGTTTGCGCGAACCCAAACGGTCAAGGGCCTGTGAAAGCCCCTTCCGCAAATCGTCCAAGGACAACTTGTCAGCTACAGAACCGCGTTCGTAATACAACATAAATTCAATCTACACTACCCGGGTCGTGGCTGGCAATGTCTTGAAACAATGGCCCAACTGGGCTAATCCAAGCCTGAAAACCCATAGAATCTCTCCAAACACAGGCGAATTGTAAAGGAATTTTCCCCTTGCCACCTGCGTGTTTGGCGTTTTTTTGCAGAAAAACGAAACTCTTTTGCAATTTTTTTAAAAAAAGCACCTTGCGCCTCCCGAACATTCTGGAATCCTGTCGGCTAGTTTAAACAGCCAAACATTGTAAATCATTATAACAATAACATGAGCAAAGGTCTGAATATCCCCCAAAAGGGCGCGCTGGACTTTCTGTCCCTCGGCGCACTCGTCAACCGTCTTGATCCCGGCATTGTCCCGTTCCGCAAGGCGACTCAATGCGCCATCCACGTCAGCGGCGGTGAGTTCAATTGCGCCGCCAACCTGTCGGACTGCTTCCGCATGAACACCGGCGTCGCCACGGCACTCGTGGAGTATCCCATCGGCGACCTGATTGCCGAGCGCGTCCGGGCCATGGGCGTGAAACCGTTTTATAAAAAATTCAAGCACGACGGCGTGCGCGGTCCGAACCACGCGACCGTTTACAGCGACCAAGGCCACGGCGTGCGCGCCCCGGTGGTGTTTTACAACCGCTGCAATGAGGCGGGTGGGATGCTCAAGCCCGGCGACTTCAACTGGAAGGAGATTTTCGGCTCGGGCGTGCGCTGGTTCCACAGCGGCGGGATCTTCGCCGCATTGTCGGAAACCACGGGGCCATTGATCATCGAAGCCATGAAGGCCGCCAAGGCCGCAGGCGCGGTGACGTCATTCGACCTGAACTTCCGCCAGAAACTCTGGGACATCTGGGGCGGCGATAAAAAAGCACTGGCCGTGATGAAAGGCATTGTCGAAAATGTGGACGTGCTGGTGGGCAATGAAGAAGACCTGCAAAAAGGCCTCGGTCTGAAGGGGCCGGACGTGACCGCCAAATCCAAACTCGACCCGAGCGTGTTCATCGGAATGATTGATTCGGTGGTGAAGAACTATCCCAAGGTCAAGGCGGTGGCCACCACGCTCCGCGAAGTTCACTCGACCAACCGCCACAGCTGGGGCGCCGTGGCGTGGATTGATGGCAAGACCTACACCTCGCCCACCTGCGAATTGGATGTCTTTGATCGCGTGGGTGGCGGCGACGGTTTCGCATCAGGTCTGTTCTACGGCCTGCTCTCCGGCGAATCGCCGCAGGAATCCGTCAATCTCGGCTGGGCGCACGGCGCATTGCTGACGACCTTCCCGGGCGACACGACGATGGCAACGGTGGAACAGGTCAAGTCCTTTGCCAAAGGCGGCTCGGCCCGCATCCAGCGGTAAAATCCGGAATTCAATCAACAAGGCGCGGAGCAATCCGCGTCTTTTTTTTTGCCATTTGTTTCAGGTGCGCCGGTTGCGGGCAAAACAAATCGTTATTCATTGGATTTGATTCCGTGACAGGGAAAGGCCAAGCTGATTCACGGAATTGCGCGCATGAGCAACGACAAACTTAGCACGGACCGGAAGGCGCTCCAGATCAATCGCGACGCGGACAAGTACGGCACCTTCGCCGAAATTGGCGCGGGACAGGAGGTCGCCCGGTGGTTTTTTCTCGTCGGCGGCGCCGCCGGCACGGTGGCCAAGACCATGTCCGCCTACGACATGGCGGTGAGCGACGCCATTTACGGTCCGGCGGAACGCTACGTCAGCCGCCAGCGCCTGGAGGCCATGCTGCAATACGAGTTCGGATTGCTGTTGCAGCGGCTGGACCAGGCACGTGGTGACAAGTGCAATTTTTTCGCATTCGCCAACACCGTGGCCACGCGCAGTTTCACCCGGCAGGAGGAGGGCGGCGGCTGGCTGGGCATCCGGTTTCAAACCCAGCCGCGCGAAGCGCCATCTGAAATCATCATCCATGTCCGGATGCTCGACAAGGAGAACGCGCGGCAACAGGAGGCGCTTGGGGTGATCGGTGTGAATTTGATTTACGGCGCGTTTTACCTGCATCGGCGGCCGGACCAGCTCATCCGTTCGTTGCTGGACAATCTCACCTGGGAACGGGTGGAGGTGGACATGATACACTTTGGCGGGCCGGCGTTTGCGAAGGTGGACAACCGGCTGATGGCGCTGCAGCTCGTCGAGCAGGACCTCACCGAGGCGGCCATGTTCACCGCCGCCGGTGAGACGGTGCAATGGAACGACGTGCTGCACAAAAAACCCGTGCTCGTCCAGCGCGGCAGTTTCCGGCCCGTAACCAACACCACGCTCGACGTGCTCGAGCGTGCATCGGAACGGTTCGTCCGCGAGCCGGAATTGAAGAACGAGCCGCCGGTGGTTTTGATGGAAATGACCCTGCGTCACCTGACCACGGGTGACGTGGTTGACCATCACGATTTTTTGCAGCGCGCCGACATGCTGGGCGCGTTGGGGCGGAACGTGTTCATCTCGAACTTCCGGCGGTTTTATCGGCTGGCGTCGTATCTCGGCCGTTACACGGACCGGCCCATCGGCCTGGCACTCGGCGCGCACCGGCTCGCCGAAATTTTCGACGAAGCGCTTTACAATGAAAACGAGGGCGGCCTGCTCGGCGGGTTGGGTCAGTTGTTAAAGAATCACGCACGGCTGTATGTCTATCCCAGCCTCAATTTTGCCAACGGCCAGATTGTAACGGTGGAAAATTTCCCGGTCGCGCCACACTTGCATCACCTCTACACGCATCTGACCGAAAACCGCTGCATTCAGGGTCTCGCCAACTCCAATCCCGAGTTTCTGCGCATCCGCTCAAATGATGTTTTGGATAAAATCGCGGCGGGTGATGTCACATGGGAAAAACTCGTCCCGGCCGTGATCGCGGAGGTCATCAAACGCGAAAAGCTCTTCGGCTGGCGCAGCAGGTACGAGTTGACTCACGGCTAAATGTTACCGAAGGGTGAGGCCGTCAGGTCTTGGTTGACTCACAATTGAGGTTACCGAGCACAGTGAAGAAGTTTTTGAGTTTTCGTTCAAGGGTATTCTTCAA
>JBEKSU010000018.1:0-24170 GCA_049516755.1 Verrucomicrobiota bacterium
ACGGCGAAGTTGGTGCCGCGGTCCTCGGGAAAAATCTGTGAGAAATTCGCCAGGAACACTCCCGGCAGCGGCGTCTGGTAGGGGGGAATTTTCGCCTCGTAATCCGTGTCCACGATATGCTGCGCGGCGCGGAAGCGGAACAGATGTTTTTCCTCAACGCGCTGCGGGTCGAATTCGGGAAAAAGTTTGGGCAGATAATCGAACCAGCTTTTCATCAGTTCGTCGTCCGGCAGAGAAAAGGTCCTTCCCTCCGGTGCGAGATACGCGCCGATGTAATAAACCCTTTTGCCGCCGTAAAAACTTTTGTCCACCAGCCGCGTGTGATTGAGGAAAACCAGAAACGGCGCGCCGGGTTCGTTGACATTGACCCAGTAGCAATCGCCCAGGTCCTGGTCGCTGGTGAAGACGAGGCAGGCCGCGCCAAGATACTCGATGCTGCGCAGTTTTGCCGCGTAATCATTGAGTGAATCCTGCGCGGGCAACAGCCTGGCAAACGCCGGCGACGGGCCGGTGAAGACGCAAAAGTCGAACGGCACGGTTTCACCATTGATGACGGCGGTGCGGCCGTCAGAAATTTTTTCCACGGCCGCGCCGGTCAGGATTTTCACGCCGCGCCGGCGGATTTCATTTTCGAGCGCGGCGGTGACGACGTTGAAGCCGCCGCGAAAATAGCCGAGCTTTTCGCCGCTGCTGCCGGAGCGCGAGTTGGCTCGGGTGTGGATGCGCGCCCAGAACCACGCCATCGAGACCCGGTCGAAGTGGCGGTCGAACTTACCCCGGAGCAGTGGCGTCCAGATGGCCGCCATGGCGCTGCGGCCGCAGGCGCGGGTCATCCAATCGTGCGCGGTCCGGCGGGTGAAGCCGCGCCAGTTTTTCCGGTGCTTGAGATACAGCGCGGTGAAACCGGTGCGCAACCGGCCCGAAAGACTGCACGGCGTGAACCGCAACAGGTCCAGCGGGGTCTTGAACGGATGAATTTTTCCGTTGCGGAAAATCCCGACGGAACTTTCACACCACAGGAGCCGGTCGTACAAGCCCAGTTCCTTCACCAAATCCAGGATGCAGGTGTCCATGAGAAATAGATGGTGATAGGTTTTTTCGAGCGAAGTGCCGAGGAGCGGGAAGCCCGCCGCCAATCCGCCAAGATGATCGGAACCTTCCACCAGCGTGATGGCAAAGCCGGGTTCCCGCGAAAGTTTATAGGCGGCGGTCAAACCGGTGAAACCGCCGCCGATGATGAGGATGTTTTTTGGCGCGGACATCAATCAGTTGGCCTTGCGGAAGGAAATCAGGCGATTGAGGTTGTATTGCAGCAACACGCTGACGAAAACCGTTGGAAACAAAGAGGATATTTTATTCATTCCGAGCTTGTTCACCAACAAGTAAAGCATGACGGCGGAGATTGCCCAGCCGATGAAGGCGACTGAACTAAACGAGAACAACCGAAGCGAAATTTGGTCATTCGTTTTGAAGTTGAATTTTGCGTTCAAATAAAACGTGAGCAGCGTGCCAGATGCGTAACCAATCGCATACGCCGCTTGAATTGGGAGCAATTCATTTTTTACAAGGATATAGTAAAGCAGGCTGTGCAAACCAACGCCGCTAGCGCCGATGACGCAGTAAAGGATGAACCGCCGGTTCCGGGATAAAATTTCTTTCACAACAGTCGCGGAGGTTCACGCGCCGGGCTTTTTATCCGGCGGCGGGGCGGAGCCGAGTCCGGCGCGGTCGCGGATGATCCACAGCGGCCGGCCCTTCACCTCTTCGTAAATGCGCGCGATGTATTCGCCGAGGATGCCCAGGCAGATCAGTTGCACGCCGCCGAGGAAAAGAATCGAAATGACGACGGTTGGGAATCCGGGCCCGGGAGCGAGGCCGATTTTGGCAAATTGGGCCGCGAAAATTTTCTGGAGGAACGTGAACACCACGCCGACGAACGCAAAGCCGGAAACCCACAGGCCCAAATAGGTTGCCAGCCGCAACGGCGCGGCCGAGAATGAGAACAGGCCGTCCATCGCCAGCTTGAAGGATTTTTTGAAGGTATATTGCGGCACCCCGGCGGCGCGCTCCCCGCGCTCGAATTCAAGGGCGGTTTGCTTGAAACCGCACCACGTCCGCAATCCGCGCAGGTAACGGCTGCGTTCCGGCAGCGAATTGATGACCGCCATCACCTTGCGGTCGAGCAGGCAGAAATCGCCGGCTTCGGTCGGGATGGGAAAGGGCGTCATCCGGGCGAGCAGCCGGTAAAATCCCCAGGCCAGCGTGCGTTTGACCAACGGGTCTTTGCGTTTTTTCCGCACGGCGAAGACCACGTCGTGGCCCTCGCGCCATTTCGCCAGCATCCGCGTAATTTCCTCCGGCGGGTCCTGCAAATCGGCGTCAATGATGACGGCGGCATCTCCCGTCGCGTGATACAGGCCCGCGCTCACGGCGGTCTGATGGCCGAAGTTTCGGGCGAAGGACAGGCCGCGCCAGCGCGGGTCCTTCTGGTTTTGCGCCTTCAACAACTCCCAGGTGTGGTCACGCGAGCCATCGTCCACACATATGATTTCGTAATCCGTTCCCCAGCTTGAAGCCACGGCGCTCATCCGCTCAAAGAGCTTGGGCAGGACGGCTTCTTCGTTGTAACAGGGGACGATGACGGAAATCTTTTGCACAATTTCGTTCAATGCGGAATTTCAACCTCCCGGCGGGCGTTGCTCAAGACAAAAACACCAAAGGCCTTCCCGAAGGGACTTTCGGTGAACCGTGGAAGACGGCATCGGCATGGGCCATTCATTGGAAAATAATAAAGGTTTTATGGAGATCGTTCGAGCAAAAAAGGCAGTGTTCGAATTTGTAGGTGACGAGGTAACGAGTCGTTTGGGCAAGCACTCCTTACGTCGTGCCCTACAGCCAAATCGGACAGTGCCAAAAAAGGGGGCAAATTGCCATGCCCACTTAATCAGGGGTTGTTCAACAAGCGCTCATAAATTTCTTTCAACTGCAAGGCCACTGCGGTCCACGTGAGCGGTTTGGGCGGTGGTTTGAGCGATGGAGCCTGGCCGTAAAATATGCGCAGGTATTGAGCCGTGCGTTCCGGCGAAGTAATGGGACAGTAAGTGGCGTGTTCCCCGAACGTGCTCCGCGCCCACGGCAAATCAGCCAGCAGCAAGGGACAGTCGCAGGCGGCGGCTTCCAATGCGGACAAGCTCAAACTTTCCATGGCGCTGGGCAGAACAAAGCCGCGGGCTTCACGGTATATTCCAGCCAGTTGGCTCCGATCTGAAATAGCGCCTTCATAGCGGACGAATTGGGGATGTTGCCGGGCCAGGGCGAAGAACCGCTGGGCATAAGGGTCGGATTCAAAGTAGGCTTTTCCGATCACCCAAACGGGGATTTTCGCAAAAGCGGCGGCTTCCGCCAATTCCAGAACCCGTTTGCGCGCGGCAATCGTCGCGGTGCAAACGAGCCATTTTCCGCGTTGGACGGGGGAAGATTGGAAGAAAACGTCTTCGACACCGTTCGGCACGACATGCACATTTTCCGCCGGAGCGCCAAACAGGTAGCGCATCAAATGGGCTTCCCACGGCGTCAATGCCACGCAGGCATCCGCCAATTGGTACGATTTCCAACTGAACGGGGCGATAAAATGACGCGGCGCGATGTTTTCAATGATGCACTTTGTAATTTTTTGCAGGCGCAACTGGCCGGGGGAGCGGGAACCCGCACCGGTGAGCAATTCGGCCATGACAACTTTAATGCCCTTTTGATGAGCCAGTTTAATTTGTTCGGCCGGCATCCGTCCAAAGTAGTGGATGAGGCCGGCGTTCTGTTTTTCGTCCCACCAACGGAGGGGTTCTACCTCAAGCCCAAGGGATTGCAAAGCCGCTTGCGTGCGTTCGATCTGGATCTGGTGTCCGCCGTGCGCCAGCGCGAAAGGCACCGTGCAATCGATGAGGATTTTCATTGGCCGGGAAGAAATGGGCTGAAATGGAATTGAAGTTGCAGCCGGTTCATCAGTTGGAATATATTGTGCATGGTTGAACGAACGTTGTCCATGATGCACGACTGGTTGTAATTTGTCAGCAAATGAGTAATGCCCCGGCCATTTTCCGGTCGCTCGTCATCTACGCGATATGCGTGCCGCTGGCGATGATTGTGGGTTATATGCTGACGGACCCGCTGGATTATACCACGTTTGCGTATGCGGGTGTATTGGCGCTGGTGTTGATCTTTCCGTTGCTGCTTCGCTGGCATTATCCCCTGTTGCTGTTCAGCTTTAACGCAACTGCGGTCATGTTTTTTATGGTGGGGAGACCCAGTTTCTGGCTGATCATGGTGGTGCTGAGCCTGGGCATATCGCTGTTGGAACGGGCCATGAACAGTCAAAAGCGATTTATCAGCACGCCGCAAGTAACCTGGCCGCTGCTCTGCATGCTCGGCGTGGTCTTTGTTACCGGCAAACTGACCGGAGGGATAGGATTGCACGCATTTGGTTCGGATGTCTATGGGGGCAAGAAATATATCTTCGTGGGGGTGGGTATTTTAAGTTATTTTGCCTTGACGGCGAGGCGCATCCCGCCGGAGCGGGCCAAACTGTATGTTGCGCTGTTTCTGCTTGGAGGAGTCACGAACCTTGTCGGTGATTTATATCCGCTCACCCCCTCGTTTCTCCATTTTATCTTCTGGCTGTTCCCACCCAGCACCGTCACTGGTGTGTTTGAGGTGGGAGTGACGCGTCTGGGTGGTGTTGCGGCGGCGGCCAGTACCGTTGCCTTTTGGCTGATAGCCAGATACGGGCTTCGCGGGATTTTTCTTTCAAACAAACTATGGCGGCCGGTTTTCTTTGTTGTGACTACGCTGCTGATTTTTTTGGGCGGGTTCCGCACATTGATTTTCGGGTGGATGTTTGTCTTTGGGTTGCTGTTTTTTCTGGAAGGATTACACCGGACGCGGGCGTTGCTGGTCTTCATGATGGTAGGGATAATCATGGCAGTTGCCATCATCCCATTGGCCCCCCATTTGCCATTCACGTTTCAACGGACGCTGGCGTTTTTGCCTTTGAACATAAGCGAGGATGCCCGGCATGATGCGGAATCCAGTTCGGACTGGCGTGTCAACATGTGGAAGGCGCTGGTGCCGCAAGTATATTCACACCTTCTCCTGGGCAAAGGTTACGCCATCACCATGGAAGACACTGAATTGATGGGAAGAGACACGGCCTTTCACTCCATAGATGAGAGCCAGCAAGGGCTTGCGATCTCGGGAGATTATCACAGCGGCCCGCTTTCGGTCATCATCCCTTTTGGCATCTGGGGTGTCATTGCTTTTCTTTGGATTCTGTTTGCCGGTTTGCGGGTGATGCATTGCAACTATCGGTATGGGGATGAGTCACTGCGGACAGTTAACACCTTTTTGTGGGCTTATTACCTTTTGACCGCGATCCGATTTTTATTTATTGTCGGAGGGTTGAATTCGGAAATGATAACGTTTGCCAGCACAATTGGATTCAGCATTGCGCTGAACGGCGGGGTATGCCGGCCGGCGCCGCAAGTGATTCAAGCCCGGCAACCGATGGTTCATCCGGCAAGACTCCTGCCGCGAGCGCGCCCGGCTTTTCAGCGATAAATGAACCGGGATCAGGATGGCCTTCACCGTGCCGGCTTTGAAACCCAAACTGCTTATCATTGAACTCTGGGGACTCGGCGATCTCGTCATCGCCACCCCGTTTTTGCGCGCGGTCGCGGAGCGGTTCGAGGTTACGCTGCTGGCCAAGCCCTTCGCGCTCGATTTGCAACCCCGTCTCTGGCCGGGCGTGAAGGTGGTCGCGTTCACCGCCGCCTGGACAGCCTTCAAGAACAAATACCAGCTTTGGCGCTGGCCGCTGTGGGAAATGATCCGTTTGCGCCGGAAGCTGGTGGCGGAACATTTTGAATTTGGTCTTTCCGCGCGCTGGGACCCCCGGGACCATCTGCTGCTGAAACTGTTTGGCGCAAAAAAGCGGCTGGGATTCCCGCGCCTGCGCAGCCGGATTTTTTTAACGCAACCGCTTACGCGTCCCGATCCCGGCGCGCACCGATACGAATCCTGGCGCACCCTGGCGCAGGCACTGGACCTCCGGCTTCCACCCCGCGATAAAATCCTCCTGCCCGCCGTGCCGTGCCGTGAAAAGGTTTTGATTCACACGGGAGCCGGGCAGCTCGTTCGCGTGTGGCCATTGGAACAGTACCAGCGGCTCGCGGCGCATTTGCGCCGGGAAAAAATTCAGACGCAGATTGCGTGCGACCCGGACCAGCGCGCCTGGTGGCTGCGCGCCGGCGAGGCGAAGGTGGCGACGCCGGGCACCGTGACGGAATTGCTCGCGTTGATGGATCAAGCGGGGGCATTCATCGGCAATGATTCCGGTCCCGGACATCTGGCGGCTTTTTGCGGCGTGCCAACGTTTACGATTTTCGGGCCGCAATTGCCGGAATGGTTCGCGCCACTGCATCCGATGGCGGAGTGGATGGAGGGCAGGGCCTGCCCTTACAAACCGTGCTCGGATTATTGCCGGTTCCCGACTCCGCACTGCTTGGGGAACATCCGCGAGGAGGAAGTCTGGTCGCGGGTGGAAAAATTTGCGCGCATGCATTTATGAAATCTCCGCGAAAATCTTCTACGGGCACGCGTGAAATAATTGCGCGGCAGAAATCGCGCGGCAGGAATCAAATTGCCAAAGGCCTGGCAGCGTGGCAGTCTCAGTTTGATTTATGCTGAACGCAGTGCGCGCCTGGATCCTGCTCTCCGCCTTGCTGGTCAGTTCAGGCTGGATTTTGTCCGCCTGCCGCGCGTTGGACCTTACCGGCTATCTGGCGACTTTCGCGCTGGCCGGAATCGCCCTGGCCTTCTGGCGGCGAAAGCAGATAAAACCAGATCCGGCTTTTTTTTTGCGGGCCGGACATAAACTGAGGCATCGTTTTAAACGCCTGGCACCGCTGCTTTTCCTTGTGCTGGGGTTATTGGCCCTGGCGGCGGGTATCCTCCATCCCTTTTCAAATTTTGATGCAAACGCGTACCGGACGCCCCGGGTGTTGCATTGGTTGGGGCAGGGACAATGGCATTGGATTCGCACTTATGACCAGCGGATGAATATAGCGGACTGCGGTTTTGAGTGGCTTTCCGCGCCGTTGATTTTATTCACCCGCACAGACCGGTTTTTATTTTTGATCAACTGGGTGTCTTATCTAATGCTGCCGGGTTTGTTCTTCAGTGTTTTCACACGATTGCGGGTGCGTCCGCGGGTGGCTTGGTGGTGGATGTGGATTTTGTCTTCCGGCTGGTGTTTTGCCTTTCAGGCCGGTTCGGATGTAAACGACAGTTTTGCGGCCATTTACGCCCTGGCGGCGGTGGATCTGGCATTGCGGGCGCGGGAAAAAAATCGAGTGACGGATCTCTGGCTTTCAATGCTGGCCGCCGCGCTGGTGACGGGAGCCAAACAAATCGACATTCCACTGGCGTTGCTTTGGTTGATTGCCGCCTGGCCGGCTGTCCGTTTGGGACTGACTCGTCCAGCCGGGACGCTGGTTGCGGTCATTGTAAGTTTGCTGGTTTCGGCCCTGCCGGTCTCCCTTTTTAACATCGAACATTTTGGGACTTGGTTTCCCGCCGACCGGGTTTCCGTCGTGGCCGGCGCCGTTTCTTCATTCGGGATAAGTTATCAAATGAATTCTCCGTTCTGGGCAATTGTCGGGAATGCGTTTTGCCTGCCGGTTCAAAACCTCCTGCCACCTTTCTTTCCTTATGCCGGCGCTTGGAATGAAATGATGCAGCATTTCGTGCAGACGCCGTTGGGGGCGCATTTCCGTTCGTTTCAGGTATTTGGCTACTTGAGCCCCGGAGTTTCAGAATCCACCGCGGGAATCGGACTGGGGATCTGTGTTTTGACTTTGATTTCGCTCCTGGGGACACTTTGGTATCGCCGGTCTGCGCCTGCCGGAAAAGTCAACGAGGGCATGCAACTCAACCGGATTCTTTGGCTGTTGCGCCTTGCCCCGTGGGCATTGTTGTTATTGTTCATGGCCAAGAATGGGACTGATCAAAATGCGCGGCAATTGGCCCCGTATTACGCATTCTTTTTCCCCGTGTTGTTAATCAATCCGGGAAACGAGTTTTTGGTGAGGCGGGGTTGGTGGCAGCGGCTGGGCTTGTTGCTTTTGTCGTTCACAGGCTTGTTGCTGATGTTGGCGCCGGGCCGCCCCGTGTTCCCGGCCAGGGCTGTGATGGGCAGGCTGCAGGCGAAATATCCTCACTCCAAATTCATCGGGCAGACATGGCATTACGTTTCCCGGGTTTCAGGCGAGGACCGGAGAAATTTTTTCAAAAAAAACCTGCCGGCGGGTGAAACGGTTCTTGGTTATGCTGCGGTGTTCGATGCTGATGAACCAGGATTGTGGCTGCCGGATGGACAACGGCGGGTCGAGCGGTTGTTGATGGATGACACGCCCGAACGATTGCATTTGCTTGGCATTCATTTTGTCGTGGTGGAAGACACCTTTTTCAAGCTGGTCAATGAGACGCCGGAAGAATGGATGAACAAATATAACGCCGATTTGGTCAACCAATTGACATATACGCTAAAACCGGGTGAAGAGCCCAAACAAGTCTACCTGGTTCGGGTTCGTATAGGCTCCCGGTAATAAACATCCGGCTTGTGTCCCGCCAGTCAAAGCCGGTTCCACCAGACGGCGGTGGGTTTGGGCACGTCGATGCGCACACGCCGTTCGGGACTTTGCAGCGTGTAAATGGAATAGCTGGTCGGTTCCAACGAAAAATGACCGGCGGCCAGACGGCGCAGGCGGTGATGCGCAATCCAGGCCGGCTTCAACGTCCGCACCCAGCGTGGTGTCATGGCGTCGGTTTCGGCTTTTTCACGAATGGCGTTCGGTTTCAAATTCATGTTTTCGCCCGTGTCGGCAAAAACGGAAGTGAAGACGTCACAAACGGCCATCGGCACCTGGTTTTTCATCAGTGCCGACACCCAGTGAAAATCTCCGAGGTCGCGCCATTTCGTGTCGAAAAAAATGCCGCGTTCGTGAATGACGCGCCGACGGATGAAAACCGAGCTGGTAAGGACCGGGAACCGGAACCAAACATGCTGCGGATGCGGCACCAGCGAATGCCGATGACAGATGTATTTTCCCGCGCCGTCGGTGACGATGGTGCCGGCCAGTACGACTTCGATCCGGGGATGCGCGGCAAAAAAATCATGAACACGTTTAAGCGCCCCCGGCAGGTATTGCTCGTCGCAGTTCAGGTAGGCGAGGATGTCGCCCTGGGCGCGGCGGTAGCCGCGGTTGACGGCATCATACATGCCGCCGTCCTTTTCGATAAAGGCGCTGACGCGGCGGTCCTGCGGCAGCCAGTCCTGCGTGCCGTCGTCCGAACAGGAATCCTGCACGATGTGCTCCTCTTCGACCCCTTGCTGGTCAGCGACGGAAGCGATGCAGAGCTTGAGCCAGTTGGAATTGCGGAAGCTCGGCGTAATGATGGAAAATTTCATCGGCGGCACTTTGCACCGGCGAGCGGGGCTGCGACAATGACGAAGATGGCCGTTTGCATAACGTCAGACAACGGTTTATCTATTGCGCTTCAATAAGCGTGCCTGGGACGGTCGCTCTTGCCGGAGCATTGGCTTGCAGCCAGTCGGCAACCGATTGTGTTGTGTTGGTGATTTCACCACGGAGAATGGCCTGGATCAGAAAGCGGGTTGCCACGGTGTTGAAGGCCTGCGTGTAAACCATCGGTCCATTGGGTCCCGGAGGGTTGACCAAAAAAGGCACGCGGTAGTCACGCCGTCCATCATAATTGGCGGCATCACGCCAGGAATGGTCGGCACTTACGATAATCCAGGTGGTATCCCATTTGCCTGACGATATCAGGGCCTGGCGCAGTTGTCCCAGCGTCCGGTCCGCGAGCGCGAGATTGTTGAAATATCCACCCACCTTGTCCAGGTTGTGAACGGTGAATTGATCTTTATCCCGCAGGTAAATTCCGGGCGCATGGGGCGGAAACATGTGTAAGAGCACCAACCCGTAAGTGGAATTTGTCACCAGCGATGTGGATTCGGCCAGACTTTGATGATACATATCCACAAAAGCCTGCCGGACATGCAGCGGCCCGGCCAGACACTGAATCTGTTGCCACATGGCGGCGCCAAACGTCAAGGCATGTGTTGGTTCGTAGGGCTCATAAAGGGGAAGCGGATACCAGGAACAGTAATTCAGATCTTTGCCAAACAGCTTGGCGTAGGGCACATACCATCCGATTACGGCGGTATTTACTCCCAATCCGCGCGCGTATGAGAAAACGGACGGCATCCGGCTGCACCAGTAAGTTCCATTTGTGATCACGAACTGAATGGCCAGATCGTAACTGTTTGTAAGTATTTCGGTAGAAATCCTGTAACCGAGGATCAAGCTGGGCATCGAAAGAATCGTATGATCGTCCGGCGAAACGGCATTGTTGGCGCTCAAAGATTCCTCCCGCAAACGATCGAACTCAGGCATTTCCAGGCTGGCGGGACGCTGCTCAAAAATCATGCGATAGTCCGCCTCGTCAAAGATAATCCAGACCACGCGAGGCCGGGCGTCATGAACCGGCCCGGGCGGCGGCAGGGGAATCTGGTCTTGTTGCGCATATAGGTGAATGATGCCGAGGCTCAGCAGAACAATTTTGACCAGATTCAAAATTGCCAGCGGGAAAAAAATGGCCACCACGATGGCGGCGACTTTGGCAGCCCGCCGGTGTTGCCATAATATCAAGGCGCTGATTACAACAGCGATGAACACGCTTGCAGGCTGGTGTACCAGCATGGTCAGGCTTTTATGCGGGTGCATTTGGGCGCGGACAAAAGCCATGGGAATAAGCAGCAGGGTAAAAAAAAGCCAATGAACAATCAGGTGAAACCACCGATTCTGCCAGCGGCGCCATGCGCGCAGCACCAGCCAAAAGACTGCGACCAGCAAGAGGAAGTTTGCCAGCAAGGCCAGGAAGGTGGCAAGTCTGGGAGGGCTGTCGAAAAAGCCAAAGTCAACAATGTTAAACAGGCGGAACCACACGCTGATAAGGCACCAATTGGCCAGCGATACTGCCACGATGCCGTCCCTGATTTTGCCTTTCAAAGGCTGCGACAACGGAATGGTGTTCTCGTGATGCTCCGTCGGAGGCGCGGTTGGTGCGGGCAGGCTCAATTTCCATCGCCCTTTCGCTTCAGGCAATACATCCGGCGCTGTGTGCCCGGCAGCGCGAGCGATCGGACAATTTCAAAATACGGCGCGCAAGCCTGCTCAAACGTTTTCACATCCAGTGCCGCATGCAAATTTTCGCGTCCACGAGTCAGGCGGCGGAACATGTCATCTTTGGGATCCACAAACTCAATCACCAGCAACGAATTGGTCACATCATGGGCCAGCCGCAGAATTTCTTCAAGCGGAATCCGTTCGGTCACCAGCAAATGGTGAATCAGCGCCAGCATCAACACGCCGTCAAACGCGCCCGTTGCGCGGTCGAGGAACGACGGGCATTCGCTGTTCCGCCAGCCGAGCGCCGGGGTGGGGCGCGCCAGATTGACGACCAGCGGCAAAATGTTCAATTTTTGTTCACGTGCGCGCCGCCAGATCGCGCCGGCGCACGCCGCGTCCAGGTCAACGGCCACCACCTCCGCGCCCGCTTGCGCCGCCAGCGCGCTGAAATGGCCGGTGTTCGCACCGGCGTCCAGCACGCGCGCCGGCCTGAACTCGCGCAGCGCCTCGTTCACAAATTTTTCCTTGGCCGCGAATGCCGGGTCGTCGTAACTGTGCGTGGCCATGTAATCCGACCACACCGATTTTTTCTGCGCGGCCGGCTGGAGCGAGGCCAGCGTCCGTTCCAGACGCTGGAAAAGCGATTCGAGGATGAAGCGCGCCTTTTCCGGGTTCGCCAGCAAATGCGGCTGGTAAATTTTCTGGTTGTCCGGGTTGGACCGGCGCGAGAGCCAGGTCGGAATGGAAACCAGCGAAAGTGTCCGCGGTTTGAGCCGTTCCAACGGTCCGCACCAGCGATAAATCTCCTCCGGCTCCAGCCCGTCGCGGTGCGTCACGAAAATGTCCGCCGGTTGCAGGTTCCACCGCCGGTGGGCCATCAGCGGCAGCAGGAACGTGCGGACAAATTGCGCGTGCGGTTTCCAGATCGGGTCGCCCGGATGGCGGCGTTCGAACGACAGTGCGTCAATGAACACCGCGTCGCTGCCGCGAAACAAAATATTATGCGGCGTGGCGTCCTTCAGGCCGAAACCGTCCGCGAGCGCCGCCTGCGCGAGTTCGAGCGTCAAACGGCCGGCGTCCCAGAGCATTTCGGGCGGCCATTCGTGCGGATAGTTCGGAAACGGAATGCGTTCATGCTCAAAGACCGCGCCGATGGGCTGCGCCTGGAAGATCGGCTGCAATTCCGGCAAGGCGCGAAGCGCGGCGGTTTCCTCTTCGTTCAGGCGGCGGGTGGAAACAAATTTCCTGCCGGCGATGAACTGGCGCACACAATTGGTTTGCAGGAAATCTTCAAATTCAGGAGTGGCGCCCGTGGTGACAAAGCGAAGCACCCGCCGGTGAAAGAGAAGACAACAGCCCGCCGGATCGCGAAACGATGGTGCGGATGCGGGCATCACCGGGCATCAATTTTAGCTTCCACTTTGGGCGGATGAATTTCAATGCTGTCAACCGGAGGTTTTGGCCTGCTCCCAAACATTTTCCGAAACACCCCGACAATCCACCGGCGTGTTTTTTTCAGATAGAACATGCACCCGACAAATGCCGCGATGATGGTTTGCCAGACAAGCGCGCCTAATCCGGGGTCAATGTAAGCTAAAAACATAAATGCCAAATAAACAAAAAAAGGTTTATAATATTATGTTGCAAAACAGCTAAAGTCAATGCCTGATTCAGGGCTGACATCACAAATATCCAAATGACCCGCCATCGTTCATCCAATGGCAAAATAAACATCAGAAGTGCTGGATGCTTGCAGGTTTCACCCAAGGGAGGATGGTCACGCCTATTTTGCGCGGAATTTCTGGGCGATGGGAATGCGCCGGCCCATGCCGAAGGCGCGCGGCGACACTTTCAAGCCGGGCGCGGCCTGGCGGCGTTTGTATTCGCTGAACGTGACCTTGTTGATCACGTCGTTGACCACCGCTGCGTCGTAGCCGAGCCGGATGATTTCCCCCTTGCCCAGATTTTTAACGACGTAGGCATCCAGAATCCGGTCCAGCGTTTCATAAGGCGGCAGCGAATCCTGGTCCGTCTGGTTGGGCCGCAGTTCGGCGCTCGGCGGTTTGGTGAGGGAAGCCTCGGGGATGATGATTCGCTCCCGATTCAACCAGCGCGCGATTTTGTAAATGTCCGTCTTGAAAACGTCCGCCAGGGGCGCCAGCGCGCCGTTCATGTCGCCATAAAGCGTGCAGTAACCGACGGCCATTTCCGATTTGTTGCCGGTCGTCAGCACCAGCGCGCCAAATTTGTTCGACAACGCCATCAACGTGACGCCGCGCAGCCGCGACTGGACATTTTCCTCGGCTTCATTCGGCCTGGTCCCGGCAAAAACCTTGGCCAGTTGTTTTTCAACCGATTGAAAAACCGGCTCAATCGGCAAAACCTCATAGCGGATGCCAAGATTCCTTGCGAGCGCCCCGGCGTCGCTCAAACTGCCTTCGCTTGAATAACGGGCGGGCATGGAAACGCCGAGCACCTGGTCAGGGCCAAGCGCGTCTGCCGCCAGTACGGCCACGAGCGCGGAGTCAATGCCGCCGGACAACCCGATAATCACCGATTTGAAACCGCATTTGTGAACATAATCGCGAATGCCGAGCGACAACGCGGAGAAAATCTGCTGTTCGCGCGGTGGAAAATCCGGGTGACTTTGGACTTTGGACTTTGGACTTTGAACTTCCGCCTCCAAATCCACCACCAGAACATCCTCGGCGAAGCCTTTTCCGAGCGCGAGCACTTCGCCGCGCGCATCCAGCGCGACGCTGTGGCCGTCGAAAATCAATTCGTCGTTTGCGCCGACGAGGTTGACCTGCGCCAGCGGCACGTGCTCGTCGCGCGCCACGCGTTGCAGCATGGCGAGACGGGTTTTCTCCTTGCCGTCGTGCCACGGCGACGAGGAAAGGTTGAGGATGATTTCCGCGCCCTGCCCGATGAGTTCCTTGATGGGGTCGCGGCGGTAAAGCCGTTCCGGCCAGAAATCCTCGTCATTCCAGATGTCCTCGCAAATCGTGATGCCCAGTTTGCGGCCATTGAACCCGAAGAGCGCGGCGCTTTTGGCCGGTTCAAAATAACGGTCCTCGTCAAAAACGTCATAAGTCGGCAGCAGGCTCTTGTGCGTGCGCCAGACCACTTTTCCGTTTTGCAAAACGGCGGCGGAATTGCGGAGCGCGCGTCCGGGGCGTTCGGAATTTTCGTCCACATAACCAACGCACAACGGAAGGGGGCCGATATTTTTGGCGGTTTCGGCGAGGGCGGCCAGGTTGGCGTCCACAAAATCGGCGCGCAGGAGCAAATCGCGCGGCGGATAGCCGCACAAAAACAATTCCGGCGCGATGACGAACGCGGCGCCGAGCGCGCGGGCTTTTTCGTAACCGGCGGCAAGTTTCTGGCGGTTGGCCTGGAAATCGCCGATGGTCGAATTAAGCTGGAGCAACCCGATTTTCACCGTGTCGAGAGTAATCGCAACCGGCGATTCCGCAACGAATTTACTTGGGGGCGTCCCGGAGTTTTCACCGCCGTAAAGCAGGCGCCCGAAAGCCGGACTGGGACCGGCTCGAAACCAGCCGTTGGATGGCAGTCATGCGCTCGGCGGCCAATTTCTCGAACGTGAATTCCCGGGCGCGGGCGAGGCCCTGCTCACGCAGGTGCGCGGCCTGGTTGCCGCCGATGACGAGCTTCCGCAGCGCATCGGCCACGGCATCGGCATCTTCAAAATCCACAATCAGGGCGATGTTATTGGTGACTTCGTGCATGATGGGAATGTCATTCACCACGCAAGGGGTGCCACAAGCCATCGCTTCAATCACGCAGCGGCCAAATGTTTCCTCGCGGCTGGCGAGACAGAAGGCCGCCGCCTGTCGGTAGAGCGGCGCGAGTGATTCATCGTCAATCCAACCCAGAAACTTCACGTCCGGCTCAACGCCGAGGAGTTTCGCCTGTGCCTGCGCGGCTTCCAGGCCGTTGAGCCAGTCGCCGCCGGCCATGACCAGCGGATGGTGGCGCCGCGTTGCCGGGTCCAGCCGGGCATAGCCCGCGATGAGCCGTTCGGCCTGTTTGTACGGGTAGAAATTTGAAATCCAGAGGAAGTAGCCCGGTTCCACCCCGAACTTTTCCTTGATCCAGCGCGGCTCGCTGGCCGGCGCGTCGGGACGGAAAATTTCATGTTGCAGGCCTTCGTAGCTGATGGCCATGCGATCATGGAATTCGGGATAGAGGGACAAGACCTGGTCCGCGGTCCATTGGGAGTTGGTAATGACCAGATCGGCCTGCGGCCAGTTGTATTTAATCATCGAATTCCGATAAAACTGGCGCAGGAATCCGAGACGATTGCGTTTGTCCAGGGTTTGCAGGGACAACACGTGCATGACGGTGGGCAGGCATTTGCGGGTGGGCACGAAACCCACCGTCAACAGGGCGTTGGCACCCCATTTCCGTGCCACCGCTGGCACCTGAAAATGATCGGCAAAAAGGCGGCGATTGAGATGGTCGTTGGCGGGGAAATCGCGGATGAGTTCGACGCGTGGGTCGGCCACCTTCCATTCCTGGTTGGGCCCGGCAAAAATCAGCCACGATACATCCGGGAAAAGGGTCAAAGACCGCGAAATAAATTCATGAAAGAGCGTGCTCAACCCGGTTTTACGCGATGGATTTTCAGCCAGAATTGTCAGCGCCAGTTTCAGCGTTGCCGGCGTTCTGGTGATCTGAAATTCAGACTTGAGTGAATCGTCGCCGAAAGCCGGCCGGCCGTGCGGTATCAACGATGGCGCGAATTCCGGGCTTTCGACGCTGCGGATGCACTTGGCGAGTTGCGCCAGATCAGGAACATCGCCGGCGACGGTCGCCAGGCGCAGGGGCATGAGCTTTTCGGCGTCCCGGCGGCCGCCATCGGAAAGCACGACGCTCAAATCGGCGTTTTTCATCAGCCGATAGGTCATGCTGCGGGTGCGGATTTGAACGACGGTTTCGAGCCATCTGGCCAGACCGGCATTGTGCCAGTGGAAAATGATTTTTTTAAAAAACGGACGGCAGACAAACATGACCAGCCAATCGCAATAAAGCGCGACCCGCCCGCCGGAGGTGGGCACGTAATAAAAATTGGTTACGCCATAACGAAACCGGCACCAGATCGCCTGGAAGCAATGGAACAGAATCCGAAACGGGCTGCTCCATTGGAATTTACGAATGTCTTCGGGTATTTTTGAAAAGCGCGCGTTGACGTGATAGCACTCAATGCCATGGCCGTTTCGCGCCGATGCTCGATTTTTTGGTGTGCGCGCATCATTGCCGAAGCCGGCCAACATGAATTGGACCCCATTGCTCTGGCCTTGATGCGGCTGGGGCACGTGGGCAAAGACAAGCAACTTCATGTGATTTAATTCAAGCTTCGACCTTGAATTTGAGCGAAAACGGGGGCCAAAGGAAGATTTTTTGCGCGCGGGAATGGAGTTCGGCTGGCGTTTTGATTTTCTTTGCGTATCCTGCCCGGCGCGTAATTTGAATTTCCATGGCCATCCAACGAGTCAACGTCCTCGGCGCCGGCATCAGCGTCATCAATTTGCAGACGGCACTGGCGGCCATCGGCGACGCGGTGCGCACCCGGCGCAAGGGCTACATTTGCGTGACCGGCGTGCATGGGGTGATGGAGGCGCAAGCCGATGCCGCGCTCCGGCGTATTTTAAACCAGGCTTTTCTCTGCACGCCGGACGGGATGCCGATGGTCTGGCTGGGCTGGCTGCGCGGCCACCGGGAAATGAGCCGCGTGTACGGGCCCGACCTGATGCTCGAGGTCTGCGACTGGAGTGAAAAAAGCGGGTGCCGGCATTTTTTCTACGGCGGCGCGCCGGGCGTGGCGGAACAATTGCGCGCCCATTTGACGAAACGGTTTCCGCAGCTGCAGGTCGTGGGCGTTTACACACCGCCGTTCCGTCCGCTCAACGCGGAGGAGGAAAAACAATTGCAGGAAATGGTCCGGGCCGCGCAGCCGGACATTTTATGGGTCGGACTGAGCACCCCGAAGCAGGAAAAATTCATGGCGGAATTCCTGCCGCGCTTGGCCGTGCCCCTGATGATTGGCGTCGGCGCGGCGTTCGATTTTCACAGCGGGCGCGTCAAACAGGCGCCGCGTTGGATGCAGCGGAGCGGGCTGGAATGGTTTTATCGCTTGTGCCAGGAGCCGGGACGGCTGGCAAAACGGTATTTGCGGAACAATCCGCTGTTCCTGATCAAGATCGCCGGGCAGCTTTGCGGGCTGAAAAAGCATCCCCTGGAATGAGACGGCGAATTTGTTTGAGCAAAAAGGCGTGTTTGTTATCTTAAGTCTGGTACGGCATCCAAATGAACGAACATCCAATCAACAACCCGCCTTTGAATTTCTGGCAGGATTCCTTGGATTGCTGGCGCCGGCTGCCGAACAAGCCCTTTTTCTTTATATTGCTGGCCGCCTGGCTGGCGCTGTTTCAATTTCTGGGCAATTCCATCCTGGGTTACATACACACGCCATCGTTGTTTCTGTGGATGCATGAGGCTTATCGGAGTTACGGCGGTTCAGCCAACGATGACGCCCAGGGCAATTTCATTCCGTTTCTGGTCATCGGACTGTTTTGGTGGAGGCGGAAGGAACTGCTGGCGTCGTCGTTCAACATGTGGTGGCCGGGGCTGTTGATTCTCATCGCGGGAATGGTGCTGCACCTGGTGGGTTATGTCCTGCAACAGCCGCGCATTTCCATCGTGGCGCTGTTCGCCGGAATTTATGGTTTGATGGGTCTGGCCTGGGGGCGCGAATGGCTGCGGAAAAGTTTCTTCCCGTTCTTTCTTTTCGTTTTTTCAATTCCTTTGGGCGCGCAATCCCAGTTCATTACGGTTCCGTTGCAAGTGCTGGTGAGCTGGCTGGTGGGGGCCGTGGCGCACGTTTTGGGCATCGGTGTCATCCAGGACGGAGTGCGGTTGATTGATCCCTCGGGCACTTACCAATATGAGGTTGCGGCGGCTTGCAGCGGCATGCGAAGCCTGATTGCCATTTTTCTGCTGGCCACAACTTATGGTTTTTTTGTGTTCCGCTCTTTGTGGAAACGGCTGTTTATGATGGCGCTGGCGTTGCCGTTCGCCGTTTTGGGAAATCTGGTCCGGATGCTTCTCATCATCATTGCGGCGGAAATAGGCGGACAGAATTGGGGCAACTATGTTCACGCCAGCGGCATTTTCAGCCTCGTCCCGTACCTTCCGGCAATCATCGGATTGCTTATGGTCGGGCACTGGATGGAGAAACGACAAGAGCCGAAGGAGCAGGGACATCCATGAAACATCAGAAATGGCTTATTCTTTTCATCGTGCTCGTATTAATGGGGGGCACGGCCGGGGCATTGACCTGGCTCAAGCGAAACCAGCGGCTTGGCCAGCCGGGCGTCAAGGCCACCCCCATTGCCGGAAGCACGATGATGAAAATTGATTTGCCGGAGCATGTTCTCGACTTCACCTCCACCAACGTTCCGGAATCGGAGGTGGAGCTGGGTTATTTTCCCAAAGACACCAGTTATGTCCGGCGGCTCTATCAGGTGCCCGATGGCTTTTGGGTCAGCGCCATCATTATTTTGATGGGCGCAGACCGCACGAGCATTCACCGGCCGGAATACTGCATGCTGGGGCAGGGTTGGAACGTTGACGAAAAAACCAAGGTCAAAATTCCGATTGCCGGCGTGTCCCCTTATGATCTGCCGGTGATGAAGTGGGTGGTCAGCAAGACGTTTTCAACCCCCGGGGGTCAGAAACAGGAAGTCCGGGGGGTTTACGTGTTCTGGTTTGTCGCTGACCACGAACAGACCACCGGGAATGTCCAGCTCCAGTGTTATCTGATGAAGGATCTTTTATTCACCGGGGTGTTGCAGCGCTGGGCTTACATCACGTATTTTTCAGTTTGTGCGCCAGGCCAGGAAGACGCGACCTTTGAGCGCATGAAAAAATTGATTGCCGCCTCGGTGCCGGAGTATCAATTCCCTCCCGTCCAACGTTGACGGTTATAGATTTGAATTGACCCGCAGTTGGTTTATCCTGAACAACGCTTTACAGGCAAAGTTAAAAAGTCATGTTGCGACGAGATCGTCAGATTCGAACGCAAATCCACCAGGTGGCGGATGCCTGCCTGTTCGCGGTGAGCTTCTGGCTTGCGTTTGCGCTGCGCACGAACCCGCAAATCATCTCATGGCTGAACCTTGACCCGATTCCCGCCGACATATTTAACAGTGTCGTCTGGCTTTACCTCGCCTTGATTCCCGCCGCGCCATTGATTCTTGAATCGCAGGGCTTTTACGACCGGCCGGCCCTTGGACCGCGGCGGGACATTTTCTGGCCCCTCTTCAAGGGATGCCTCATCACGACCACCGGCCTGGTGCTGGTCATGTATATCCTCCACTTTGTTTCGCCGCGCGTTGTGATGATGTTTTTTGGCGCCATCAGTTTTACCCTGGTGTATCTGAAGGAGGAGCTGGTGCGGTGGGCATTGCACAGCAAATTCGCCCAGCTTCAATACAAACGCCGCTTCATCCTCATCGCCACCGGCGGTGAAATGGCGCGGCTGCGGCAGGAACTGAAAAAGAAGGCGGACCCCAGCGTTGAAATTGTGGCGGAATTGAGTCTCGGGGAAGCCCCGGTGCAACGACTCGTGCCCATGCTTCATGAGCATTCCGTGAATGGGGTGATCATAAGCGCGCGACACACCTACTTTGAGCAGGTGGAAAACGCCATCCGGACCTGCGAGCTCGAAGGCATTGAAGCCTGGCTGGTCGCCGATTTTTTCGGAACGCAGATTTCGCGCGCCCACTTCGACGAATTGCTCGGCTATCCCCTGCTGGTTTTTCGTACGGCTCCAGAATCCTCCTGGCAGGGCGTCATCAAGCAACTCATTGATTTTTTCGGCGCGCTGTTTTTATTGATTGCCATGTCGTGGTTGTTCGTCCTTTTGGCCATCCTCATCAAATGCACATCGCCCGGGCCCGTTTTCTTCCGCCAGCAGCGCTCCGGCCTCAACGGCGCGCCCTTCACGCTTTACAAATTTCGCACCATGGTGACCAACGCCGAGCAGTTCAAACATGAGCTGGAAGCCATGAATGAAATGAGCGGCCCGGTCTTCAAGGTTACCAACGACCCGCGGGTCACGCCGATGGGGAGGTTCCTCCGCAAGTACAGCCTCGACGAATTGCCGCAATTGTTCAACGTGTTGCGCACCGAAATGAGCCTGGTCGGTCCGCGCCCATTGCCGGTGGACGAGGTGAAGCGTTTTGAAAATCTGGCCCACCGCCGCCGCCTGAGCGTCAAACCCGGCCTCACCTGCATCTGGCAGGTCAGCGGACGCAATAAAATTTCCGATTTCAAGGATTGGGTTCGGCTGGACCTCGAATATATTGACAACTGGTCCCTGTGGCTCGATTTGAAAATCCTGATCCGCACCATTCCCGCCGTGCTGATTGGCACGGGCGCAAAGTGAAACCAACCCTCATCCATCATAGTTCAACCTTCCACCTTTGATGAAAAAAAACCGCCCCCTGTCCGTCGTCACCGGCGCCGCCGGATTTCTCGGCTCGCACCTGACCGATTTGCTCCTGGCGCGTGGTCACAAGGTCATCGGTATTGACAATTTCGTCACCGGTTCGGTGGACAACATCGCGCACCTCGGCGGCAACCCGGACTTCAAATTCATCCAGCAGGATGTCACCGAATTCCTTTTTCTCAACGGGGCGGTGGACTACATCTGGCACTTCGCTTCGCCCGCCAGCCCGATCGACTATCTGGAACTGCCGATCCAAACCCTCAAGGTCGGTTCGCTGGGCACGCACAAGGCGCTCGGTCTGGCCAAGGAAAAAGGCGCGCGTTTTCTCATCGCCTCGACCTCGGAGATTTATGGCGACCCCCTCGTCCATCCGCAAACCGAGGAGTATTGGGGCAACGTCAACACCATCGGCCCGCGCGGTTGCTACGACGAGGCCAAACGCTTCGCCGAGGCGCTGACGATGGCCTATCATCGCGAACACAAGGTCGAAACCCGCATCGTACGCATCTTCAACACCTACGGTCCGCGGATGCGGCTCAACGACGGCCGCGTCGTGCCCGCATTTATCAGCCAGGCGCTCAAAAACAAGCCCGTCACCGTTTTCGGCGAGGGCAGGCAGACGCGCAGCTTTTGCTACGTGTCCGACCTGATCGAAGGCATCTATCGTTTGATGATGAGCAAATACGATTTGCCGGTCAACATTGGCAACCCGGCGGAAATGACCATGCTGCAGTTCGCCGAACAAATCATCCGCGCCACCCGCTCGCGCAGCAAAATTATTTTTAAACCGCTGCCCCAGGATGACCCGAAACAACGCCGGCCCAACATCGCCAAGGCGAAGAAAATCCTCGGCTGGTCGCCCAAAGTTTCGCTGGACGCCGGTTTGAAGCAGACCATCGAGTATTTCCGTAAGAAAGTTTGACAGTAGCAGCCGACGTGAGTCGGCTCTATCTTCAATTGGCGGATGAATGAGCGGACTCACGTCTGCTGCTACAAAATTAACCAAATGATTTTCTGCGCGCGCCAGTTTAAGTTCGTTTTTCCGCGCCCGGCGCTCGTCGTGGGGGTTGTCAACATCACGCCCGATTCATTTTCCGACGGCGGAAAATTTATTGACCCGGCCCGGGCTGTCACGCATGCGCTGGAACTGGTCGCGCAAGGCGCTGAACTTCTCGACCTCGGCGGCGAATCCACGCGCCCGGGCGCGGCGCCGGTGGCCGAGGCCGAGGAATTGCGCCGCGTCATCCCGGTGGTCGAACAACTGGCGGCGCGCGTCAAAATTCCGCTTTCGATTGACACCGTGAAGCCCGCCGTCGCCCGTGCCGCCTTGCGGGCCGGCGCCGCAATTGTCAACGATGTGGCGGCCCATCGCGAAGACGATGCGATGTGGAGGGTTGTGGCGGAGTGTGGCGCCGGTTACATTTGCATGCACGCGCAAGGCACGCCGCAAACGATGCAAACGAATCCGGTCTATGCGGACGTGGTCCGGGAGGTCGGCGAATTTTTCGGCGGACGGCTGGAAAAATTAAACGCCAGCGGCGTGGGGTCTGACCGCGTGGTGCTGGACGTCGGCATCGGTTTTGGCAAGACGCCCGGGCACAATTTACAGTTGCTCGCGGGCTTGCGGAGTTTTACAAAGTGGCAGCGTCCGTTGCTGCTCGGCGTTTCGCGCAAGTCGTTCATCGGAACATTGCTCGGCGCGGACGTGGCCGAGCGTCTGCCGGCGTCGCTGGCGTGCGCGTGCCTGGCGGTGGCCGCCGGCGTGCAATTCATCCGGACGCACGACGTGGCGGAGACGGTTCAAGCCGTGCGCATGACGGAGGCCGTGCTGGCCCGGACAAAAAAATAATGTGGATGCAGCTCCAAGGCAGTTGGCGGGCCGCGCTGGAAATTTTAATCCTCGCGGTGGCGATTTATTATCTCTTCCGCTTTTTGCGCGGGACACGCGGCTGGCCGGTGGTCATCGGTTTTGTCGTGTTGTTGCTGGCGCTCGCGCTGGTCACCACGGTTCTCGATTTGAAAGTGTTGCGCTGGCTGCTCGGCACCTTCTCGGCATTTCTCGCCGTGGCCGTCCTGATTATTTTTCAGCCGGAATTGCGCCGGATGCTGGCCGAACTTGGCAATTTGCCGCTCTTTGTCAGCGTGAGCGAACAGCGCGAAAGCATCGAGGTCATCATCCAGACCGTCGAACGCCTCGCCGATGTGAAAATCGGCGCGCTCATTGCCGTCGAACAATCCATCCAGCTGCAGGAAGCCGTCGAGTCGGGCATCCGCGTGGATTGCGACGCCACGCCGGAAATGCTCGAAACCATTTTCTTCCCGAACAACGCCATTCATGACGGCGGCGTGATCATCAAGGGCGACCGCATTGCCTACGCCGCATGCATTTTCCCGCTGACCCAGCGGTCGGATTTGAACAAATCGCTGGGCACCCGGCACCGCGCGGCGATTGGGTTGAGCGAGGAAACCGACGCGGTCATTGTGGTCGTGTCCGAGGAGACGGGGATGATTTCGCATGCTTACAAGGGCCAGCTGGTGCGCGGCGTGTCGCTGGAGGAATTGCGCGCGTTCCTGACTTCTGTGCTGGTGCAGCCGGACAAATCACGCCACGGCGTCGAATGGTTGCGGGCGCGCCTCAGTGAACGGCACAAGCCCAGTTCCGTCGTCGTCAACAAAAACCAGCCGCGGCCGGCGTTCAAGCAAACCGCCAACTGAATTTTTTTAACCATGCGCGACTGGATCACCAAGGATTTCGGCTGGAAACTGTTCTCGCTGTTTCTGGCGGTGGCCATCTGGCTGATCGTTCATAAAATTTACGAAGAGCCGGTGACCGCCTCCGGATTGGCGGCCGGAAGCACGGTCACCTTTGGTAATTTGCCGGTGCTCGTGGTTTCCGCCGCGTCGGATGTGCGCGATTTCCGGGTGGCGCCCCTGACCGTAAAAGTCACGGTCCGGGGTCCGGCGGAAGACATGGCCAGGCTCCAGGCCGACCAGGTCCACGCGGTCGTAAATCTGACGGACTTCGAGCCGGAACGGGATTTGCATCTGCCGGTGGAGGTTTCCACCCCGCCCGGCGTGACGCTCTTGAGCGTTGATCCGCCCAAAGTGGGCGTGATTATCCCGCCGCCGCCGGATAAAAAACCATGAGTTCCCCCAATAAAATATTTGGCACGGACGGCGTCCGTGGCACGGCCAACGTCGAACCCGTCACCGCCGAGACCGCGCTCAAACTGGGCCGCGCCGCCGCGTACGTTTTCAAAAGCCTCGAACGCCAGCCGCGCGGCCACGGCCGGCACAAGATCGTCATCGGCAAGGACACGCGGCTTTCCGGGTACATGCTCGAAAACGCGATTTCGTCCGGTATTCTTTCGATG